>CAYQRS010000058.1:0-9775 GCA_964419825.1 uncultured Eubacteriales bacterium | reverse complement strand
CTGTTATGGGCGTTGAAGTTCCGATGGTGACAATGGGCGAGGATGAGCTAAAAATGTATTACGGTATGAATTTCACCGGCGTGAAGCTCGATGAGGCGTATGAAAAATTCAACCGCCTCAAGCACCTCGTTGTTGAATATGCTGCCGTTGAAACGGGCATTTTTCGCTTGAAAGAGGCAATCAGCAAAACAAGCAAGCGTTCCAACGCTCTGGGCAATATCGTTATTCCCAAGTTCACTTCTCAAATCAAATTCATCACCTCATCTCTCGAAGAAAAAGAGCGTGAGGAATTTGCAAGGCTGAAGGTCATCAAAAAGTAATTTTCTTTTTGCGAAAATCAAAAATATTCTTTACATCAGCCTGAAAATATATTATAATAGTCTTTATAAAAGGGAGTAACTCGCACCGTATCGGTGTGGTATTGGCCGTCAATCACAGCCGTTTGGCTCGACAATATCTTAAAGAGTGAGACTTTTATCGCACCAACCCGTTTGGTAAAGTTGCGGTAAGAGTCTTTTTTTATACCGCAAAACAAAAATTTAAAATAGGAGGAAACAAAAATGCAATTCTATTTGCAGGAAACAGATGCTGTTTTCAAAGATTTGCAAAGCTCTCCGACCGGTCTGTCCTCGGCAGAGGCAGCCAAAAGGTTGGAGAAGAACGGCAAGAACAAGCTTGCCGAGGCAAAGAAGGATTCAATGCTCAAAAAGTTTTTCGACCAAATGAAAGACCCGATGATTATTATTCTTCTTGTTGCCGCTGTAATTTCGGCTGCGACCGAAATGATTGAAGCAGGCAAATTCGTCACCCCGACCGATTCAATCATCATTCTTATCGTTGTTCTCATCAACGCAATCCTCGGTGTTCTTCAGGAGAATAAGGCTGAAAAGGCCGTTGAAGCTCTCCAGAAGATGTCTGCCGCAACCACCAAAACACTCCGTGACGGCAAGGTTGAGGTAGTCAAGAGCGAGGATCTCGTTGTCGGCGATGTTATCTTGCTCGATGCAGGTGATGCTATCCCTGCCGATTGCCGAATTTTTGAATGTGCAAGCATGAAAATCGAGGAAGCTGCCCTGACGGGCGAATCCGTTCCTGTTAATAAGCTCGTCAAAGCCCTCACTCTCAGCAAGGATAAGGGTGACGAAGTTCCGCTCGGTGACCGTAAGAATATGGCTTATATGGGCTCAACCCTTGTTTACGGCAGAGGTAAGGCAGTTGTTGTTGCAACAGGTATGGACACCGAAATGGGTAAAATCGCCAATGCGATTTCTCTTGCCGAGGAGGGCAAAACTCCCCTTGAGCTTAAGCTCGAACAGCTTTCCAAGGTTCTCACAAAGCTTGTTGTCGGCGTTTGTGCTGTAATCTTCGCTTATAACCTCATCACTCAGTATTTCTTGGCAGATAACGCACAGCTCTTTGATGTTGCACTCCATTCGTTCATCACGGCGATTGCTCTGGCTGTTGCCGCAATCCCCGAAGGCTTGGTTGCCGTTATGACAATCGTGCTTTCAATCGGCGTTACGAATATGTCGAAGAAGAACGCAATCATCCGTAAGATGACGGCGGTTGAAACTCTCGGCTGTACTCAGATTATTTGCTCGGACAAAACAGGCACACTCACTCAGAATGTTATGACTGTTGTTGACCATTTTGCCGAGGATGAAAAAGCTCTTGCAACCGCTATGGCTCTTTGCACCAATGCAGAGGTCGAGGCTGACGGCAAAAGCACAGGTGAACCCGATGAGGTTGCTCTCATCAACTATGCTTCTACGCTCGGTCTTTCAAAGGCAAGCCTTGTTGAAGCTAACCCGAGAATCGGCGAGGTTCCGTTCGATTCAGGCAGAAAGATGATGTCAACCGTTCATTCGGTAGATGGCTCATTCGTTCAGTACACAAAAGGCGCACCTGACGAAATCCTTAAAAAATGCTCTCACGCCCTCGTCAACGGCGAAGTTGTTCCGATGACAGAGGAAATTCTCAAAAAAGCCGCAGAAGAAAACACAAGAATGGGCAACAAGGCTCTGCGTGTTTTTGCAGTTGCTTCCAAGAAGTACGATTCCGAGCCGCAGGTTTATGACTCGGCTTCCCTTGAATACGATATGGTGTTCATCGGTCTTACAGGTATGATCGACCCTGTCCGTCCTGAGGTTAAAGATGCAATCGTTGAATGTCGTAACGCAGGTATCACCCCGATTATGATCACAGGTGACCATATCAACACAGCTAAAGCAATCGCAAGAGAGCTTGGCATCCTTACCGAGGATTCTCAGGCTATGATGGGCGTTGATATTGATAAGTACAGCGATGAAGAATTTGAAAAAATCGTTGAAAATGTCTTTGTTTATGCTCGTGTTCAGCCCGAACACAAAACAAGAATTGTTAACGCATGGCGCAACAAGGGCTATGTTACCGCAATGACAGGTGACGGCGTTAACGATGCTCCCTCAATCAAGAGTGCGGATATCGGTGTCGGCATGGGTATCACAGGCACAGACGTTACAAAGAACGTTGCTGATATGGTTCTTGCCGATGATAACTTCGCAACAATCGTTTCCGCTGTAGGCGAGGGCAGAAGAATTTACGATAATATCCGTAAAGCAATTCAGTTCCTCCTCGGTTCAAACCTTTCGGAAGTTCTTTCGATTTTCTTCGCAACAATTATGAGCTTTACAATTCTTGAAGCTCCCCATTTGCTCTTTATTAACCTTGTCACAGACTGCTTCCCTGCATTGGCACTCGGTCTTGAAAAGCCCGAATCCAATATTATGAAGCGCAACCCCCGCAGTAAGAGTGACGGTATATTCTCAGGCGGTCTTGGCGTTGATTGCTGTTATCAGGGTATTCTCGTTACGATCCTTACCGTTGCTGCCTTCTATATCGGCGAGTTCCTTGAAACAGGTCACCTCGTTTGGCACAACATTGCAGACAGCAGTGAGGGTATGACAATGGCATTCTTCACAATGGCAATGTGCGAAATTTTCCACTCATTCAATATGCGCTCACAGCGTGGCTCTGCAGTTGGTCTTGTATTCAAGGGTCACCACAACAAGGCTCTTTATGCCGCTATGGCAGGCTCATTCCTGCTGACCACCGCAGTTGTTGAGATTGATTTCCTCTCCAACCTTTTTGGCTTTGCTCACCTTGACCTTAAAGCTTACGCAATTTCGCTCACACTCGCATTCCTCATCATCCCGATTGTTGAAATTGTTAAGCTCATTCAGCGCAAGGCTTCAAAAGCTCAATAAGCTTAAAACAGAAAAATCCGTACATTCCTTTGAATGTACGGATTTATTTTTTTGCCTTTATATTATTTTTTGAGAACGACTAATGCCAAGCAGTTCGGACCGCAATGCGCTGTAATCGTACAGCCTGCATCAGCTTCGTAAACCGCTTTGAATTTGCCGCTTGCTTGAACAAGCTTAATCATCTCGTCAACCTGAGCCTTGTCCATTCTGGAATGAACAACGAAGCACAAATCGTCATCACATTCGCCGATTTCTTCAAGACGCTCGGCAATGTATTGCGCTTGAACCTTTTCGATTTTGCCACGGTATTTTTTGTAAACACCGAGCTTGCCGCCCTCCTGCATTTCGAGCGCAGGGCGAAGACCGAGGAGGTTTGCACCCAAAGCGGCAACAGCACTGCATCTGCCGCCCTTTGCGAGAAATTCAAGGTTGTCAAGCACAAAGGTGATTTCCGATTTCTTGACCATTTCCGTTACAGCGGCGGCGATTTCTGCGGCTTCAACACCTGCCTGCGCCATCTTTGCGGCCTTGATTGCAACGATTGCCATTGCACTGCAAAGGAGCTGACTGTCAATAACATAAACTCCGTCAAAATCCTCGGCGGCGATGCAGGCGTTGCGGTAGCTTGATGAAATTCCGCTGCTCAAGCCGATGTGAACAACCTTTGAGCCGTCTGCAGTGAAGGCGGCGAATTTGTCGATATATTCGCCAACGGGAATTGCCGAGGTTGAGGGGAGGATCTTTTTCTCGTTATAAGTGTCCAAAATCTCATCGGGCGTGATGTCGATGCCGTCAAGATGGTCTGCTCCGTCAACGATAACGTGGAGAGGGCAAAGCTGGATGTTGTATTCCTTTGCCAAAAAGGGAGGAATATCACCAGGAGAATCCATTGAAATAATAACCTTACTCATTTTTATCTTCCTTTAAAAATGCGAGTGACACTTTTGGAATGTCACTCGCTATTAAACCGTTATTGCTTAAGTGAATTATGCCTTGCCTGCGCAGCCGAGAACAGTTTCGATCTTGTGCTCAACCATACCCTGAATTGCGGCACGAGCGGGAGCAAGATACTGTCTGGGGTCAAAGTGGCTGGGGTTCTCAGCCATATACTTGCGGATTGCAGCAGTCATTGCAAGACGGAGGTCTGAGTCAATGTTGATTTTGCAGACAGCCATCTTTGCTGATTCACGGAGCATTTCCTCAGGGATACCGATTGCATCGTCAAGGCAGCCGCCGTACTGGTTGATCTGCTGAACGAATTCGGGAACAACTGAGCTTGCGCCGTGGAGAACGATCGGGAAGTTGGGCAAACGCTCGCCAACCTCTTTGAGGATGTCGAAACGGAGCTGGGGCTTCTGACCGGGCTTGAACTTGTATGCACCGTGGCTTGTGCCGATTGCGATTGCGAGTGAGTCAACGCCTGTTCTCTCAACGAAATCCTGAACCTGCTCGGGCTTTGTGAAAGAAGCATCCTCGCTGCTTACGTTAACATCGTCTTCGATGCCTGCAAGCTGACCAAGCTCACCTTCAACAACAACGCCGTGAGCGTGTGCATATTCAACAACCTTTTTTGTGAGAGCGATGTTCTCTTCGTAGGGGAAGTGAGAACCGTCAATCATAACGGAAGTGAAGCCGCCGTCGATGCAGCTCTTGCAGGTCTCAAAATCAGGACCGTGGTCAAGGTGAAGAGCGATGGGGAGACCTGTTGTTTCGGAAGCAGCCTCAACAAGCTTAACGAGGTAAGCGTGGTTAGCATATTTGCGTGCGCCTGCCGAAACCTGAAGAATGAGGGGAGCGTTGAGCTTTTCACCGGCCTGAACGATACCCTGAATGATTTCCATGTTGTTTACGTTGAATGCGCCGACTGCGTAGCCGCCTTCGTAAGCATCCTTGAACATTTTTTTAGTTGTAACAAGTGGCATTTTAATCTCTCCTATAAATTATAGTTTTACGCTGTTATTATACACTAATAGGATTTTGCTGTCAAGAATGTATAATACTTATTATAAAAATATATAGTTGCGGCAGGTGATTGAAATGGGGTGGCAAATGTGATATTATGTTAAAGAAAAAATGCTTGAGCGAAAGGAAGTTTTTATGAGAGAGGTTCATCTTGTTTGCAACGCTCACCTTGACCCGATATGGCAATGGGAATGGGAGGAGGGTGCGGCCTCCGCACTTTCAACCTTTAAATCGGCGGCTGATTTGGCTGACGAATTCGATTATATTTTTTGCCATAATGAGGTAACTTTATATAAATATATCGAGGAATACGCCCCCGCACTTTTTGAGCGCATAAGGGAGCTTGTTAAGTGCGGCAAATGGCATATCACGGGCGGCTGGTATCTCCAGCCCGATTGCAATATGCCCTGCGGCGAAAGCATTGTTCGCCAAATCAAAATGGGACAGCGCTATTTTGAGGAAAAGTTCGGCGTTAAGCCCGACACCGCCTTTAATGTTGATGCCTTCGGTCACAGCGTCGGCTTGGTTCAAATCATCAAAAAATGCGGTCAAAAAAACTGCATAATCGTTCGCACGGGTGACGATGAAATTCCTGCTCGTCAAATGGTTTGGCAGGGCTTGGATGGCAGTGAAATCAAGCTTGCCGCCCTGCGTGGCTATAATTCTGCGCTTGGCAACGCAATCAAAAAAATTGACGATAACCTTGCCGCCGACAGCGATGAAACCTATTGCGTGCTTTGGGGTGTCGGCAACCACGGCGGCGGACCGTCACGCAAGGATCTGGCTGATATTGCCGAATATTGCAAGCGTGAGGATATTAAAATATTCCATTCCACGCCCGATGCTTTCTTTGATTCGATCAACCCCGAGGTGCGCCACGGCAAATCGCTTCGTGTGAGTATGCCGGGCTGTTACACAAGCGTTTCCGAAATCAAGCAAAAGCACGCCGAATTTGAGGATATGCTCTACACAACGGAAAAAATATGCTCCGTTGCGGCAATGCGTGGGCTTATCGCTTACCCCGAAAAAGAGCTTGACGAGGCAACCGAGGATTTGCTCAACGCTCAGTTCCACGATGTTTTGCCCGGCACCTGCATTAAGGTGGGCGAGGAGAACGGCTTGCGCCTGCTTGAACACGGTATGCTGATTTTGAACAGATTGCGTGCAAGGGCATATTTCGCCTTGAGCGCAACTCAGCCTAAGGCGAAGGAGGGTGAATATCCGTTCCTTGTTTTCAACCCTCACCCATACGAGTGGGAAACGGAAATCGAATGTGAATTCACCCTTGCTGACCAAAATTGGGATGAAAGCAAAATTTCAAAATTCACTTGCTTTGATGAAAGCGGCAATGAGGTTGCGGTTCAGTTCATTAAGGAGGAAAGCAACCTCAACCTGGATTGGCGCAAAAGGCTCATTTTCAGGGCTAAATTAGCTCCTCTTGCTGTTTCACGCTTCTCTGTTTACGCTCACTTTGAGCCTGCTCAGGAGAAGGAAAATGCCTCGGTAAGCGGCAATGTGGTCTTTGAAAATGCAGAAAAATATGTTGAGATCGACAGCGGCACAGGCTTGCTCAAATCCTACAAGGTCAATGGCAGGGAATACATCAAGGGCGATGGCTTTAAGCTGTTTGCTTTTGAGGATAATGCCGACCCGTGGGGAATGGCAAGGGAACAGCTTAAGGCAATGGGCGGCAATGCGCAGAGCTTTGAGCTTATGTCTGAGCCGAACGGCGTTTTTGAGGGAATGAAGCCGATTCAGATTATTGAAGACGGCGAAATTTATCTTGCCGTTGAAGCATTTTTCCGCTTGAATGAGAGCCGTGCAAGGGTTGAGTACATAATTTACAAGAACACAACGGCAATCGATGTTAAAATCGATTTGTTTGCAGGCAACATTAACCGCCTTTACCGTGTAAGCCTTCCGCTGAATATCTGCGGTGAATATATCGGACAGACCTCATTCGGCACAGAACCGCTTTATATGAACGGCAAGGAGTGTGTTGCACAGCGTTTTGTTGCGCTCAAGGAGGAAAACGGTAATTGTCTCGCTCTGTTTAACAAGGGCACTTACGGCTCAATGTTCAGGGATAACACGCTTTCGATGTCACTGCTTCGCACGGCAACCTATTGCGCCCACCCGATCGATGACAGACCGCTCATTTCCTTAGACCGTTACACCAAAAAAATCGATTTGGAGGAGCGTGGCTTTTCGTTCCGCCTTGATGTTGTTTGCGAGGATTCACTCGAAAAAGCGGCGGGTGAATTCTGCAACCGCCCTTATGCTTGCAATGTTTTCCCGATTGAGAATGATATAAATCCGCTTGATTTTGAAATTGGCATAAGCGATAAAAATATTGTTCTTGCCGCAATGAAGAAGCGCTATAATTCGGATAGCTTCATTCTGCGCCTTTTCAACAACAGCCCAAATGAAAAAGCAGCCGTTCTCAGGCTCAACGGCAAAGCAATCGAGCTTCACTTCGGCAAATACGAGGTAAAGACGCTTGAATACGGCGACGCTCTCACCGAGCTTGACGAAATGATAATATAACAAAAAACGGAAAAAAGGCTGTAAGCAGTTACAGCCTTTTTTCTCTGGAGAATGTTGAATTGAAAGAAAATGGAGATTGTCAAGGTTAGAAATGCTCGTCGACTTTCGGCAAAATACATTCGACGATAAGGTTAGCCATTTGCTCAATATCATCGTCGCAATCGTTTTCAATCCATTTGCAAACGACCGCAAAAACGCCCTCAATGTAATACGCAAGCTTATATTCGATTTCACGCTCGGAAATATTAAAGCGGCGCATTATCGGATGAAGAAAATCTGAGCAGATTTTGTTGAAAATCGTGTTTGCCATTATAACGGCAGGCTGGTGGATAACCGCAGTGAAGATGTGGCGGTTATCTTTTATGAATTCAAAGTAAGGTATCAAATACTGCGGCGTGATCAAAATTAAATCCTTAATCGGCGCATCTTCGATTTCTTCTTTTGTTATCACCGCTTCAAAATCCTTGAATTTTTTGCTGAAGCGGTTGGTTACATATTCGAGGGCTTCGGTCAAAAGGTCGCCGATCGTTTCGTAATGTAGGTAAAATGTTGAGCGGTTAACGCACGCTTTTTTGCAGATTTCCTTTACGGTAATGAACTGAAAATCCTTTTCGCTCAAAAGCGAGAGCAGGGCCTCATCCATTTTAATTGCTGTATTAAAATATTTGCTTTCGGATTTGTTCACCCTGCTTCACCCCTGTTTCAGTCATCGTTCTCGCAAATTTCTCTTGCGAGCTTAATTATGTCATAAGCGTATTTGCTCTTGCCTTTTTCAAGGATTTTTTTGTAAATCGGGTAGTTAATGCCCATGCCGATCATACCGATAATTCCGACGAATATTCCGAGAATAAAAAATTCCGTTGTCATCGGACCGATAACCCTCATGCTCATGCACATTCCTGTGCCAAAGACGAGGCACATAATTATGCCGAAGGTGAAAGCGAAGATTTCTGCAGGAGCCTTTGCTTTTTTGTCGAGCTTTTTCAAGGCAACGGCTTTTGAAGTGCTCTTGGGAGAATATTCGTTTGCGATATTCTCGGCATAAATTTTATCTGTGTTCATATAATAAACCTCCTGAACCTTTATTGCAATTACATTTTACAATTATTTTCGGAGATTATGAACAACACGGAAAAGAATAAATGTTGAAATCAAAATTCAGAAAAATAATAAGCACCCGAAAGCTTCTGTCTTCGGGTGCTTATTTCTTTTATGGCTGAGTTATCAGCGAGAGCACGGCATCAATGCTCTTTTTGCCGAACGAAACCTTTTTGTCATCGATTACGAGGCAGGGCACACTCATTACATTGTATTTTTCCCTCAACTGCGGAAAGTGGTTAATATCGTAGGCTTCGGCACGGATGCTGCCGTTTTCCGCCGCAATGCGCTGGCAGGCAATGACCGTGTCGGGGCACATTGTGCAGGAGAGCGAAACAAGGATTTTTAAATCAACCTTTTTGTCAATTGCCCTTATCCTTTCTGCCGTTGCCGCATCGATTGGCTGACCTGAGCCTGCGGCGTTATAAAGTCCGAGAATGAATGAGGTGAATTCATGACCGCCGGGTATGCCGTGAAACGCCAAGCCCGTTTCGCCCTTGTTCTCTGCAAAAACCTTTACGCACGGCGCAAATGACGAATCGGCATTTCTTTGCACAACCTCAAAATCCAATTTATCCGTAATTTCGCATAGCCTTGCCGTGAAGCTTTCAAGCTCTGCCGAAGCGTCACGGCTGTCTAAATAAAGCTTCAAGGTTAGCTTGCGCTCCGCTTTTGAAAATAAGCCCTTGATTTGCTCGACGATTTCAGGCGTGAACGCATCGGAAGCTTCGTTTGCTGTAAAGTGTTCCTGCTTTACAGCTTTTCTTTCCGCTCTTTTGGGGCGCAATCCCGTTTCTCTTTGCATTTGCGCAACAAATTTTTCAATTTGGGTTGCCGCCAAAGCACCGTCACCTGTTGCCGTAACAACCTGACGGAGCGGCTTAATGCAAACATCACCTGCCGCATAAACGCCATTTGCAGAT
>CAYQRS010000057.1:0-9857 GCA_964419825.1 uncultured Eubacteriales bacterium | reverse complement strand
ATAAATGATATACTACAATGGAATGGCGTATAAAAGCGCTTATGACAAGACTTTTTAACGAAAGGAAGATAAATTTTGGCAGAAATCAAAAACCTTGATGCAGTTGCTTCGCTTGATGCTATGGATGCTCACGTTGACGATTGGCGTGACGCTACAAAGGGCAAGCAGAGAGGCATTTTCTCTTTTGACGATGTTGTTGCAGTTAAGCTCAAAACCCTCAAAAAGAGAATTTACACCGATGTTGAATCAATCCCCGCTTGGAAGATGAGGGAATGTATCTACAAGGGTGTAGACGATTACGAATTCCTTTATGACGAATGGAAAGACCTCAATGTCGGCGACCGCTGGGGTAACAACGGCTGGAGTGCTTTCTTCAAAAATTCAATCGATTTGCCCGAACGCTTCGCAGGCAAGAGAGTTACCCTTAATGTTTATTTCGGCGGTGACTCACTCCTCAGCCTTAACGGTGAGCCTTATCAGGGCCTCGATCCGTTCCGCAACAGCGTTCTTCTTACCGAGTGCGCTAAGGGCGGCGAGCATTACGATGTTGACATTGAATCCTACTATGTTTGGCATTCAAACGAGTCAACCGTAAAGACTCTTTCCTGCTCCTTCATCGGCGTTGTCGATCCCGAAATCGAGGAGATTTATTGGGACTTTAAGGCAGCCTTCAACGCTCTGTTTATGCCCGTTCTCGACACAGGTCTTGCAGAGCTTATCCGCAAAACTCTCAAGGATGCTTTCAACCATGTTAACTTTGACCTTGAAGGCGAGGAGTTCAAAGCAGAGCTTCGCCTTGCACAGAAGGTTCTCAAGGAAAACATTTACGAAAATCCGAATTATTCTTCAATCGGTAAGCTTGCCCTTGTCGGTAACTCCCACCTTGACATTGTCTTTATGTGGGCTTACAAGGAATATATCCGCAAGCTCGGTCGTACCCACGCAACAATGCTTCGCCTTATGGAGCAGTACCCCGATTTCATCTTCTCACAGAGCACAGTTCCTACATATCAGGAGATGGAAAAGCATTACCCGAAGCTGTTTGAACAGGTTAAACAGCGCATTGCAGAGGGCAGATGGGAATATATCGGCGCAATGTGGGTTGAGCCCGATTGTAACCTCATCAGCGGCGAAAGCTTTGTTCGCCAGCTTCTTCACGGTATCCGCTATGCTGAAAAGACCTTCGGCATCACACCCAAAACCTGCTGGGTACCCGATGTATTCGGTAACGGCTATGCTATGCCTCAGATTCTTAAAAAGGCAGGCGTTGAATATTTCGTAACTCACAAAATGGGCATCTGGAACGATACCAATCCTTGGCAGTATAACACCTTCTGGTGGGAAGGTCCTGACGGCTCAAAGGTATTCTCAATCGTTCCGCCGACTCATTTCATCGGCACGGTTGAGGCTGACTCGCTCAAGGTCAACTGGTCAAAATACACAGATAAGGCAACAATCGGCGAATCAATGTACTGCTACGGCTGGGGCGACGGCGGCGGCGGTGTTGACACCGAGATGCTTGAATATGTTAAGCGTTACAGCAAGTTCCCGGGTCTGCCCGAGGCAAAGCCCAGCAAGATTGAGGACAGCTTGGCTCGCATGAAGGCAAAGGCAACCGATACAAACATCCCCACTTGGAAGGATGAGCTTTACCTTGAGGAGCACAGAGGTGTTCACACAACCAAGGCTCTGCTCAAAAAGCTCAACCGTTACAGCGAAAACCTCTACCGTCAGGCAGAAATGTTCGCTTCAATCGCAATGCAGTATGGCTACAAGTATCCGCTTGAAAAGCTGAACGAGGGCTGGCAGATGATTCTCACCAACCAGTTCCACGATTCATTGCCCGGCTCACATATTACCGAGGTATTCGGCGACCTTTGCGATATTTACGATAAGATTATCAAAATCGGTGAAGAGGTCAGAACAGAAGCTCTCAACATCATCGCAGGCACAGCAGACGGCAGCGAAAAATACGGCAAGCCCTTTGCTCTGTTCAATTCGCTCGGCGTTGCCGCAACCTCAAAGGTTGAGCTTCCCTACAGCGATGTTGAAATTTACGATGCACAGGGTAACAAGGTTCCCGTTCAGGCTTACACCAAGCTTGACGGCACAAAGGTTCTCACCTTTGTTGCAAAGGATGTTCCCGCAGTTGGCTACAAGGTTTACTACACCAAGGCTGCCGAAGTTCCCGCAGCAACCGCTCTGAGCGGCAATGTTGTTGAAAACGCACGCTTCAAGCTTGAGCTTGACGGTGCAGCCGAAATCGTTTCACTTTATGATAAGGCTAACAGCCGTGAGGTTCTCTGCGGCAACAGCAACGTATTCCGCATTTACGAGGATCTTCCCGGTAAGTACGATGCTTGGGATATTGTTGCAAGCTATGTTGACCGTCAGTTCGATACTCAGCCCGGTAAGGTTGAGTCAATCGTAAGCGGCGATGTATTCACCTGCATCACTCTCACCAAGAACATCAACAAATCCGTTGTTAAGCAGAATATCCTTGTTTATAACGAGCTTGACAGAATCGATTTCGATACCTTCATCAGCTGGCACGAGCAGGAGAAGCTCCTCAAGGTTGGCTTCGATGTTGATGTTAAGGCTCAGAAGTACACAAGAGATATTGCTTACGCAACAATCGAAAGCAGTAACTACCGCCACAATCCCTATGATAAGGCAAAGTTCGAGGTTTCGGCTCACAACTTCATCGATATGTCAGAGGATAGCTACGGTCTTACAATCCTTAACGATTGCAAGTATGGCTATGAGGTTGACGGTCAGCGTATGATCATCACTCTCCTCAAAGCTCCGATGAATCCCGACCCGACTTCGGACCGTGGCGATCATTACTTCACCTATTCACTTTATCCGCACGCAGGCAACTGGAAGGATGCCGAAACTCTTACAAGAGGTCTTGAAATCAACAACCCGATGGTTGCTGTTGATGTTAACGGCTCTCAGGGCGAGGCTGTTAAATCATTCATCAGCGTTGATGCCAAGAATGTTCCCCTTGAAGCAGTTAAGAAGTGCGAGGATGAGGATGCTTATATCGTTCGTTTCGTTGAAAAGGCAGGCAGAACAACTGCTGTTAACGCAAAGCTCTTTGCTGAGATTGCTTCCATTGCGGAATGTGATCTTCTTGAGCGCAACGATGTTGCCTTTGATTCCTTCAGCGGCGATACAATCAGCTTCACCGCAAAGCCCTTTGAAATCAAGTGCTTTAAAGTTAAGGTTAAATAAGCAGCAAGCATAAAAACAGCTCCGTATGATTGAGTTCATACGGAGCTTATTTTTTTACTGAATTATTATTTGATTTCGGTTACCGTGAAATCCTTTTCTTCAACTGTGGCTTTCAGCACGCTGTCCTCAATGGGGGCGCTGAGCGTGACAACTGCTGTTCCGCTGTCGTGGCTGACTGCTGCCGAAGTAACACCGTCAAGAGCTTCGAGCGCTTTTTTAACGGTTGCTTCACAGTGACCGCACATCATTCCTGTGATGAAAATTGTCTTTGTCATTTCCTTTATCTCCTTTTTGTGCTTTGTTTTTATTTTTCTGTCCTTACTGCCGTCAAACAGCTTGAACCGATTAAGACGCAGGGCATTGGTGACAACGCAAAAGCTCGAAAGGCTCATTGCCGCCGCACCGAACATGGGGTTGAGCTGCCAACCGAGCAGACTGATGAAAACGCCTGCCGCAAGCGGAATACCAATGCAGTTATAGCAGAACGCCCAAAACAGGTTTTCGTGAATGTTTCTCAGCGTTGCCCTGCTCAGGCGGATTGCGGCGGCAACATCAGTAAGGCGGCTCTTCATCAGCACGATTTCTGCGGCATCGATTGCAACATCTGCACCTGCGCCGATTGCAATGCCGATGTCAGCCGTCGTGAGTGCAGGAGCATCGTTAATGCCATCGCCGACCATTGCAACACAGCCCTGCTTTTTCAGCCTGTTCACGGCATCTGCCTTGCCCTGCGGCAAAACTCCTGCAATGACCTCATCAACACCTGCTTTTTTGCCGATTGCTTCGGCGGTTTTCTTGTTGTCACCCGTGAGCATAACAACTCGCAGACCGAGCTTTTTCAGCTCTGAGATTGCCTTGGGGCTATCCTCCTTGATGACATCGGCAACGGCAATACAACCGAGCAATTTGTTGCCACGGCAGAAGAAAAGGGGAGTGTTGCCGCTTTCGCTGAGACGGTCTGCCTCAGTACGGATTTCGTCGGGAATCATTGCCTTTGTGCCGATGAATTCCGCTTTGCCGCCGTATACCGTTTCGCCTTTGATTGTCGCTTTAAGTCCGTTGCCCGGCAATGCGGAAAAAGCCTCGACCTCTATTGGCGCAATACCGAGCGCTTCCGCCTTTTTTGTGATTGCCTTTGCAAGCGGATGCTCACTTTTCGCTTCGGCAGAGGCGGCAAGGAGCAACAGCTCGTTTTCACTCACGCCGCAGGGCTTGATTGCCGTAACGCTCGGCTCACCCTGAGTAATCGTGCCTGTTTTATCGAGCAAAATGATTTCTGCCTTGCCTGCTTTTTCAAGGCTGATTGCGTTTTTGAAAAGTATACCGTTCTTTGCGGCAACGCCGTTGCCGACCATAATTGCAACAGGGGTTGCCAAGCCGAGTGCGCAGGGACAGCTTATAACAAGCACGGAAATGCCTCTTGCCAGCGCAAAACCGAAGCCCTCGCCTGCAATCAGCCAAGCGATAATCGTTACCGCCGCAATGCAGATGACCGTCGGCACGAAAATTCCGCTGACCTTGTCGGCAACCTTTGCAATCGGTGCTTTTGTTGCGGCGGCAGATTCAACCATTTTGATGATTTGCGCAAGCGTTGTGTCCTCGCCAACCCTTGTGGCTGTGCATTTGATGAAGCCCGATTGGTTGACCGTTGCGGCGCTGACATTATCGCCGACAGCCTTGTCAATCGGTATGCTTTCGCCTGTCAAAGCCGCCTCATTAACTGCACCTTCGCCCTCGATGATTCTGCCGTCAACGGGTATGCTTTCGCCCGGCTTGACCGCAAAAACATCGCCTGCCTTGACCTGCTCAATGCCAACCTGCTTTTCTTTGCCGTCAACAATGAGTCGGGCGGTTTTCGGGGAGAGTTTCATCAGGCTCTTGAGCGCATCGGTCGTCTTGCCCTTGGAGCGTGCCTCAAGCGTTTTGCCGACGGTTATCAGCGCTAATATCATCGCCGCCGATTCAAAATAGAATTCGTGCAAATAATGCTCAGGGTGGGCTGAAGCCGTCATTGCAAAGAGCATAACCGTGCTGTAGCCAAACGCCGCTGATGAACCGAGCGCAACAAGGGTGTCCATATTCGGCGAACGGTGAAGCAAGCCCTTGAAGCCGCTGATGAAGAATTTTTGGTTGATTACCATAACCGTTGCGGAAAGAATGAGCTGCGCCAAGCCGATTGCAACGGGATTGTCGGCGAAAAACCGAGGCAAAGGCCAGCTCCACATCGTGTGTCCCATTGAAATGTACATAAGCACCGCAAGGAAGCCGAGCGAAGCAATCAGCCTGCGCCGAAGCTTCGGCGTTTCCTTATCCTCTAATGCGTCGTCTGAGGGCTTGCCGCTGTCGGTCTGCCCTTTGACGCTTGCGCCGTAGCCTGCGGCTGTGACGGCGGCAATTATGCTTTCGGCTGTTGCCGTGCCGTCAACCGCCATTGAGTTGGTGAGCAGACTGACCGTGCAGGAGCTTACGCCCTCAACTGCGCCAACTGCCTTTTCAACTCGGCTGACACAGGCGGCACAACTCATGCCCGTGACATTGAACTGTTCCATTTGTTTTACCTCAATTTCTGTATTCGTAATTATTATATGCTGAATTTGAAATAATTTCAAGTTGGAGAAAAATTTTGAGCGAGGAGCGTTTCGGCACTCTTGTGCAAAGGGAGCTGGCAAAAATCTTTGATTTTTGTCTGAGGGATAGACAGAAGTTAGAAGAACTTGATGTGCTTTGTTTAATCCCCTCCGAGCGAAATCAAAGCTTCCGCCCACCTCCCCTTAGAAATTAAGGGGAGGCTTAGGGTGGTGCAAGCAAGGAGATGAATCAAGTGGAGGCGTAAGCGGCACGCTCGGCTATGTTAAATAGCGAATAAGCAAAAAAAATCCGCCCTCTGATGAGAACGGATTTTATGGTTGCGGAGACGGGATTTGAACCACGTGACCTTCGGGTTATGAGCCCGACGAGCTACCGAGCTGCTCCACTCCGCGATATTTGGTTTGCCCTTAAGGCTTATTTAGTATAGCTCATATTTGCAAAAAAATCAATACCTTTTTCAAAAAAAGTTCAAAAAAGTTTTCGACAGCATTTTTGGCGTGGCAAAAACAGGCATTTTGTACAAAACACTTGGTTAGCAACCGCTAACCAAGCCGACATTTTGCCGAAATCTCAATTTTTGGCAAAAATCCATTGACTTTATGCGGATAAGCTCATATAATATTAAACGGTTAGCAACGGCTAACCGTTTATTTAGCTTATTGGTTAGCGTTGGCTAACCTCTATAAGCTCGGCTTGTATCGGGCTGAACGGCAAATGCAAGCGCCGAGCCTATAGAACGGATGGCGAACGGCTTGCAAGCCTGCAAAACGGAAATTTATTTTATGTCTTTGTAAAATAAAGAGGTGATTTTGATGATGCCTTTGGTTTTGGCAAGCATCGGCGAAGAGAACATAATCAAGCGTGTCGGCGGTAAGCCCGAAACAAAAAAACACCTTGAAAGCCTCGGCTTTGTGGTCGGCGGCAATGTCACGGTTATTGCCGAACTCGGCGGCAATGTGATAGTTAATGTTAAAGAAGCACGCATAGCTGTCAGCAAAGAGATGGCGCAGAAAATAATGGTATGAGGTGAGAACAATGAAAACACTCAGAGATTTTAAAATCGGAGAAAGCGGAACTGTCAAAAAGCTCCACGGAGAGGGTGCATTAAAACGCAGGATTATGGATATGGGCATCACAAAGGGCATCGAAATCAAGGTGCGAAAGGTTGCTCCCCTCGGTGATCCTGTTGAAATAACTGTTCGTGGATATGAGCTTTCGTTGCGTAAATCCGATGCGGAAAACATTGAAATGGAGTGAGAGAGATGAGCATTAAAATTGCGCTTGCAGGTAACCCGAACTGCGGTAAAACAACGCTTTTCAACGCTTTGACGGGTTCAAACCAATTCGTCGGCAACTGGCCTGGCGTTACAGTTGAAAAGAAAGAGGGCAAGCTGAAAAAGCACGATGATGTAATAATCACCGATTTGCCCGGTATTTATTCACTTTCGCCCTACACCCTTGAGGAGGTTGTGGCAAGAAATTATCTGCTCAACGAACAGCCCGATGCGATTTTGAACATTGTTGACGGCACAAACCTTGAGCGTAACCTTTACCTCACAACTCAGCTCACAGAGCTTGGTATTCCTGTTGTTGTTGCAATCAATATGATGGATGTTGTCAAGAAAAACGGCGATAAAATCAACATCAAGCAGCTTGAAAGCGAGCTTGGCTGTAAGGTTGTGGAAATCTCCGCACTCAAGAACACGGGCATCGTAAAGGCGGCTGAGGAAGCAATCAGCGCTGCGAAAAGCGGCAAAACAATACCGATGCACACCTTCAGCGGCCCTGTTGAACACGCCCTTGCTCATATCGAGGAAGCGGCAGTTCACGATATGCCTGCTGAAAAACAGCGTTGGTACGCAATCAAAATTTTTGAGCGTGATGAAAAGGTTATGGAGGGAATCAGCCTCGGTGCGGATTTGCTCAAGCATATCGAAAGCGATATTTCCGCCGCAGAGGAGGAGCTTGACGATGATTCGGAGAGTATAATCACAAACGAGCGTTATATCTACATAGCTTCGATTTTAAAGGGCTGCTACAAAAAGAAAAAAGCAGGTTCGCTCACCGTTTCGGATAAAATCGATAAGGTTGTAACCAACAGGTTCGCCGCTTTGCCGATTTTCGCCGTGGTGATGTTCCTTGTTTACTATATTTCGGTTTCAACCGTCGGCACATGGGTAACAGATTGGACAAATGACGGCTTATTCGGTGACGGTTGGCATCTTTTCGGCATTGGCTCATCGCAATATGATGAAGCGATGACCGATTATGCGCTCAACAGCGTTTGGACTGATGAGGTCGTGCTGACTGTTGACAATGCCGCCAAGGCAGGCGTTGTCGGCGCAGACGAAATCCTCGGTGCAATCGAGGATGAGGATTACGGTGCGTTCGATGAAAGCTACGGCACTTATGCCGAGAAGCTCACCGAGGAGGGCTATGACATCAGCGAAAAGGTTGATGCGGCGCTCGAATCCGCACCCGATACGGCGGATTACGGCATTTGGGTGCCGGGTGTACCCGTGCTTGTTGAAAAGGCTCTGAATGCAATCGGTTGCGCAGATTGGCTCAACGGCTTGATTATCGATGGCGTTGTCGGCGGTGTCGGTGCAGTTCTCGGCTTCGTTCCGCAGATGCTTGTTCTGTTTATTTTCCTTGCGTTCCTTGAATCCTGCGGTTATATGGCTCGTATTGCCTTTGTTATGGATAGGATTTTCCGTAAATTTGGTCTTTCGGGCAAATCGTTCATACCGATGCTCATCGGTACGGGCTGTGGCGTTCCCGGCATTATGGCTTCACGCACGATTGAAAACCAGCGTGACCGACGGATGACGATAATGACGACAACATTCATTCCCTGCGGCGCTAAAATCCCGATTATCGCAATGATTGCAACTGCGCTTTTCGACGGCGCAGGCTGGGTTGCTCCGAGCGCTTATTTCATCGGTGCGGCGGCTGTTATCGTCAGCGGTATTATGCTTAAAAAGACGAAGCCTTTTGCAGGTGACCCTGCTCCCTTTGTTATGGAGCTTCCTGCTTACCATTGGCCGACATTCGGCAACATTATGCGCAGTATGTGGGAGCGTGGTTCTTCGTTCATCAAAAAGGCAGGCACGATTATTCTCCTTTCATCGGTTGTCATTTGGGCAGGCTCAACCTTCGGCGTTGTTGACGGAAGCTTCACCTTCAACACCGAAATGGCTCTTGAAAACAGCCTTCTCGGCTTGATTTGCAACCCAATCAGCCATATCTTTGCACCGCTCGGCTTCGGAAGCATTAAGGCAACGGTTGCAACGATTATGGGTCTTGTTGCCAAGGAAGAGGTCGTCGGCGTGTTCGGCGTGCTCGATTTCGAGGGCTTAACTCAGCTTTCGGCTTATTCGTTCCTCATCTTCAACCTGCTTTGCGCTCCCTGCTTCGCCGCAATCGGTGCAATCAAGCGTGAGATGAACAGCGCAAAGTGGACTTGGTTCGCAATCGGCTATCAGTGTGGCTTTGCTTATGCAGTTTCCCTTGTTGTTTATCAAATAGGTCTTGCATTCAGCGGCAGTATGAATATAATAGGTCTTGTAGCTGCTGTTGCCGTGCTTGCGGTAATGTGCTATATGCTTTTCAGACCTGCTAAAAAGGAAGTTTAAAATATGCTTGATTTTGTAAGAGAAAACCTAGGCACAATAATCGTCGGCGCAGTTCTTGCCGTCGGAGTGATAGCGATTGCCGTGAAAATGGTAAAGGACAAAAAGAACAATAAGGGCGGCTGTGGTTGCGGCTGCAGCGGCTGTGCGATGAAGGATAGCTGCCATAAATAAAAAATCTATCTCTTTATTTTTACCATACAAACTATTCCTCTAAAAAGCGGAGCTTGCAAAGGTACTATCCTTTGCAGGCTTTGCTTTATCCGCAGGAAAACAGACAAAAAATAATTTCCGAAAAAATTTCAAAAAAAGCTTGACTTATATGCTCTTTTGTGATATATTATTCAAGCATTGAGTTTGCTGGTGTAGCTCAGTTGGTAGAGCAGCTGATTACAAATC
>CAYQRS010000056.1:0-9911 GCA_964419825.1 uncultured Eubacteriales bacterium | reverse complement strand
ATTATAAGACCTGCACCGAGAACCGATGCCGAGCCGAGCATACCGATCGTTTTAATATCGCCCGAACGCATAAACGCAATTACAATAAAGGTTGCGAAGAAAATCAGCGCCGTGCCGAAATCCTTCATTAAAAACAGCGCACCGACACAGCCGAGTGAGAAGATGATGTATTTTGTAAGACTGCGTGTTGATTGCAGCTTTTCGAGGCTTGCCGCACCGACAAAAATGAAAGCAATTTTAACAAGCTCGGAGGGCTGAACGGAAATTCCGCCGACGGTTATCCAGTTCAGCGCACCGTTTTTCATTTTTGCAAGCAAAAGGTTTGCAATCAGCAGACCTACGGCGGCAACGGCAACCGCAGGGCGCAAAGCGGAAATAACCTCAACATTGCGCATTATTCCGAGCAAAATGCAAAAGCAAACAACGCCGATTATAATTGCAATCAACTGCTTCATTGCGTAATTCGGATAAACACTCGCAATCGTTGTCAAGCCGATGCCCGAAAGCGTGAAAGCGATTATTTCAAGCTCGGTTGCACGCTGATTGAAAAAATGGCGTGCCAAAATGAAATAGCTCCATTCCAGCACCATAAAGCCGATGAAAACAAGGGGCAGATCCGTCGGCTTATCCTCGCCGAAGAACACGGACATACCCGAAATTATCTGAAACGCCGTAACAAAAAACAGCATGGATACCCAATTAAACGGCTGTTTTTTCGCCTTTGGCTTTTGTTGTGCCTTGTTCGCCAAGCCTACCGCCTCCTTTCGCTCAGCTTTTCTTGACCTTGTAATGCTCGTTGAACACAAATATTATACCGCCCAAGCCGATAACATCGCCGTCTTTGATTCTGCGGCGACCTGTACCGACACTGCGTGCATTAACCTTTGTGCCTGTTGTCGAATTCAAATCCTCAATAAACCACGCAGAGCCACTGCGGTAGATTTTGGCGTGCACGGAGGAAATTGCCTGATACTTCGGTCTGACATCACAATCAGGTGAACGACCGACAACACAGCTTTCGCAGGCGATAACGTAAGCTCTGCCTGCCGCCTCATCAATAAGCGCAGGCATAAAGCCGACTTCGTTTTTTGCAGTACGGTTAGCCCTTGCCGCCGCCCTTGCCTGCTTGCGGCGTTCCTTTTCCTGCTCACGCTCCATATCGTCAACATCGGCATCGATGAATTCAAAGGCCGCCGTTCCGAAGGTTACTGTATCGCCGTGGTTGAGCGGCGTTTCCTTTGTGATTTTTTCGCCGTTGACGAAAACGCCCGTTCGTGATGAGGTATCTGCAACCACCCAGCCCGTTCTGCGCTTTGAAATAACCGCATGGAAGCGTGAAACAGAGGGCACATTCAGCACCAAATCGCAGGTCGTACTGCGACCTATCGCATTCTCCCAGTGTAAAAGCGGATAGCGTTTTTTGCTGCTCTTTGCGGCAAGATAGCTGCCGACTCTTGAGCCGAACTGACGGGTGACAAGCGAAATAACGCAGCTGCTTAAAATGAGCACAGCAAGCCCCGAAAGCAGATAGCGGCTTATTTCAACAGTAAAGCCGTATATATTTTCAATAGTCATTTTCTCTTTCACCTCATTACGAATATTTTAATATGATAAAGTTAAAGTGTCAATATTATTGACTTTTTCAGCATTAAATCTTATACTAAAAGCAACTGATTTTTAAGTTAGGAGATTTAAATATGAGCATTTCAACAGCCGTTTACGGCTTCACACCAAATGGCGACGAGGTCACCAAATACATCATCACAAACTCAAAGGGCAACAGCGTTGAGTTCATCACCTACGGCGCAACCTTCCTTTCCGCCTTCGTTCCCGACAGGAACGGCAACCGTGCCGATGTTTTGCTCGGCTTTGATAATATGGATGGTCAGGTGAACCTTTCTGATTATCAAGGTCAGTTTGTCGGTCGCTTCGCAAACCGCTTGGCAGGCGGCAAATTCACAATCAACGGCACAGCTTATCAGGTCGATTGCAATGAAGACGGCGTAAAGAGCCTGCACAGCAGCGGCGAATTTTCTTCCGCAAATTTCACCGCTGAGGTCCTCGGCGAAAACAAAATCAAGCTCAGCCACACCTCGCCCGACGGCACCTTCGGCTTCCCAGGCACAATCAAAGCAAGCGTAACCTATACCTTTACCGACGAAAATGAGGTTATTATGGAATACTATGCCGTGAGTGACAAGGCAACCCTCATCAACCTCACAAACCACGCTTATTTCAACCTCGGCGGCTGTAACAGCGGCGATGTTCTCGGTCACGAAATCCGCTTCAACAGCGATTATTTCACCCCGACCTTTGCCAACAGCATCCCCACGGGCGAAATCCGCAGCGTTGCGGGCACTCCGTTCGATTTCAGAACGGCAAAGGCAATCGGCAAGGATATTCACGCCGATTACGATCAGCTTACCGACGCAAGAGGCTATGACCACAACCTTTGCTTAAACGGCGGCGATGGCGCACAAATCGAGGTTTACGAGCCTGTAAGCGGCAGAACGATGGAAGTGTTCACCGACAAGCCGGGCGTTCAGTTCTACACGGGCAACTTCCTTGACGGAACAAGAGCAGGCAAGAACGGAGTCAAGATGATTCAGCACGCAGGCTTCTGCCTTGAAACTCAGGTTTATCCCGATGCGCCAAACCACGATAACTTCCCGCAATGCACCTATCAGGCAGGCGAAGAATTCACAAGCAAAACGGTTTACAAATTCGGTGTAAAATAATGAAGAAAAAAGAGATTGCGGAATTTGCGGTCGAACAGCTCAAAGCCGATTATCCTGATGCGATTTGCTCGCTCGATGCCGCAGATCCGCTTCAGCTCATCATCGCAACAAGGCTTTCCGCCCAATGCACGGATGCACGGGTAAACCTCGTCACGCCGAAGCTTTTTGAAAAATATCCGAATGTCGAAGCTTACGCCAACGCTCGGCTTGAGGATGTTGAAGATATTGTTCGCCCCTGCGGATTTTATCACACAAAGGCAAAGGACATCATCGGAATGGCTCAGATGATGCTTGAAAAATTCGGCGGTAATGTTCCAGATAATATGGATGACCTTGTAAGCCTGCCGGGTGTCGGCAGGAAAACAGCCAACCTCATTATGGGCGATGTTTACAAGCAGCCTGCAATCGTTGCGGACACGCACTTGATTCGCATTTCAAACCGCCTCGGTCTTGTTAAAACGAAAGACCCCTACAAGGTTGAAACCGAGCTTAAAAAGCTTTTGCCGCCTGCAGAGAGCAACGATTTTTGCCACCGCTGCGTGCTTCACGGCAGAGCGGTTTGCTCCGCACGCAAGCCGAAATGTGAAATTTGCGGCTTAAAGCGAGTTTGTCCGAGTGCTGTTTAAGCTCAACAATTCAATAAGCACCGTGCCTGTGCCGATATAATTCGGCGCAGGCTTTTTTGCGCCCTAATCGGCAATATAAGCAAAGGTGAAGCAATGGGAGCGAATCTTGTAGCTCAGCGCCGTGCGGAACTGTGCGCCGCTGACGGTTTTGTCGCCGACCTTCATCTGCGTAACATAGCCCACAGATGAGCTGACTGCCTTATCGTGGCTGACGATTTCCAACCACCCTGCGGGATTGCCGCTCAGCTCAACGCCGAGGTTCTTTTTGAGAACGGCGGCAAGCTCATCAGCGGAAACAGTATAGGTCGTTTTATAATTTTTACAGCTTTTGTCATAAGGGCTTTCCACGCTCTGCTCAAGATAAGGGAAAACGTTACCGCTCCAAACTGTCGAGCCCTTTGTGGTTTTGCCCGCACTCATTGCATAATAGGTTGCCATAACAGGCTGTCCCTTGTAGCTGAGATATTCGCCCTCAACGCTTTTGATTGCAGCTTCAAGCGCCGTTCCGCTGAAATCTGCGGTTTTGTTGAAGGCGTGGAGCGAGGATTTGATTTTAAAGCCGTAGCGCTTTGCGTATGTGTAAATTGCAACCGCCTGAGCCTTGATTGCTTCACGGTTGCCGCTGTTGCAGCTTCCGCCGATTTCTGCGGCAACGCTTCGGCAAAGATATTCCGTCACCGAATATTCAACGCCGCCGAAGGTGATTTTTTCAGGCATTGACGGATCTGATTTTTCAAGAGTTGTTTCAGGATAATAATGTGAAAGAATTTCGCTGTATGTGCTGCCGTTTCTTGAATAACCCAGCGCACCCTCTTGGCTCATTCCAACACCGTGACCGTAGCCGTAAACGGTGAAAATGAATTTGCCCTTATAATCACCGACAGCTTGGCTTGAGCCCTTCGTTGTTGTCGGCTTGGTGGTTGTGGTTTTCGCCACAGTCGGCTTTGCCGTTGGCTTAACAGTTGTTTTTTCTGTTGCTTTGACTGTCGTTTTTATTGTTGCTTTGGCAGTTGTTTTAGCTGCCGAGGTTGGCTTTATGTTATCGGACTTTGCCGTTGTAGTCGAAATTAAAGCTGATGTGCTTGTCTGCATAGCTGTAGGCTCGGTGGAGTCTGCTTCTTTTGTTGTTTCTTCTTTTGTTGTTGCTTCTTCCTGCGTTGCTTCGTCAATATATGAATCTTCAAAAATGAACAGAGAGCCGCCGTTAACGGCAGCTCCCATTGCATATTCAGCAAAAACATCTTGTGCGGATTCTCTATCCGCTGCGGCGGCATTGTAGCCGTTGAAGCCCAAAAAGACCGCAAACGCCAGCACAACTGCCAGCAAAGCATAAGCGATTGCTCTGCCGACACTGCTCTTTTTCTTTTCAGTCACAGCAGGTGTAGGCTCTTCAAAAAGCTCAATCGGCTCGGCTTCAAAGCCGCTCTCGGTTTGGACAACTCCGAGCGGTGCGGCACATTTTTCGCTTATCATATCAAAAAGCATATCGATTGCGGCGGTAATAAGCTGTTCGGGTGTTTCATCGGGCTGAGAGGCAAAACGCAGAACCCTTGAAGAGCTTACATCTGCAAGAGCAACATAAACATTATATTTTTGCTGACCGTCTTCACTCGATGTTCCCGTAAAGATGTTCGACACAGCCGCACCGAAGGCATTTTCGCCCTGCGGAATTGCAAAGCGTGCAAGGTCGGCTATGTAGCTGCGTGGCGACTCCTCACCACGCTTTGCGGAATAATCCGAAAAAACAAAAACGCTGTCCTGCAAGCCGTTGCCGCAGGCTTCCTTGAGCATTTCGCACGAGGGTGTTGAGGCAAAATAAACCTTGTTACCGCTTTTCACCAAGGCTTCGGCGGCCTTCATTGCGGCAGGTGTGCCGTTGACTGATTTTTCCGCAGAAGCTTCGGCAGGCTGTTCCGCTTTTTTCGACTCGAAGCCACAGCCCTTGAAATAAGGCACAAGACCTTTGTTTACAACGCTGTTGAGCAAATGCTTGTCCAAGGTGAGCATAGCAAAATACTGCTTGCCCGATTGAACGGCGAAGCCAGAATAGAGTCCGTCATCAGTCGGGAAAACCTCGGCGTTTTCGGGCATTGCGCAGTGCATTGAAAGCTGATGCGAATCAATGCCTGATTTTGCCTTTGCGAGCATTTTAAGCTCTTCGTTAAGGTTGGTTTTGATGTGCATTGCACGCAAAATCGCAAGCTTCGCCTTGCAATAGCTTTCAGGCTCAACGCCGACTATTACAACCTCTGTGTTGGCAAACGCATCGGCAAGAGAGGACGAAACCTGTGACATAGAGCCGCAAAGCTTAAAATCGCATCTGCCAAGCTCGGATAAAATGCCACGCAAATTATCCGTTGCCGATTGCACAGCCTCTGCGCCACTTATATTCAAAGCAATAAAACTTACATTCATCGGTTTAAATCCTTTCTTTTTATGACGGATACCATTTTGAAGCGGAGGAGTAGGGATTGCTCAAATCCTTTTCCGCATAATAGGCTGACGGGTACCTCGGATTGGCGTTGAAGCGAACGCCGTCAACATCAACCGCCGTGCTTTCGCCCGGGCGAACCATTCTTGCCATAACAACGAGGCGAGCCTCGCTGAACTCATAGGTGCAGGTTGAAAGCGTGAGGATTTTATCCGACGGGGCAATATCAACCTTTGGGTAATAAATCGAACGGAGCTTGACCTCACCGAGGAAATCCTCAACCGCTTGGGTTGTGGAAAGGTTGGTGAACATATAGTTGAAAAGGTAGCCCTCATCCTCCTGCTTGCGACCGTTCGTGATAAAAACGGCAAAAACCTTCCATTTGTAATCGCCGTAGAGCGTGTTAAACTCGATCACAGGGGCTTTTTTGTAGCCTGCAACAGTCTTGTAAAGCTTGAGGTTAGCAAGCATTTTCAAATCCTTCATATTGTGACCGAAAACAGAGGTATTGTAATCGAGCGGTTCGATGTTATTACTGCAATTCATAAACAGCGAGCCGTATTTTGATTTTTGACCGTCAAAATCCGTTTTGAGGTACTTGCTGTTGTTCTCGCCACGGACAACGGGCAATGAAATATTGAAAGCATCGATTTTAAGCCAGCCTGCAAAATCCTGATTTCTTGCATAAAGCGAGGCATATTTTTCGAGCATACCCTCGGGGAATTTAACATTGGGATACTGCTTGGCGAGCTTTTCGGCATCGGCAACCTGAGAGCCGTCACCGACCATTTCGCTCAGCTCGCCGATTTCCTTTTCAGCTCTGTAGCCCATGATAACATAATCGTTAAAAAGGTAAGCTGATGAACCGATAATTGCCAAAATCGCAATCAACATAATCACTTTACGGACAATTTCAGAAGCGGAATCGCCTTTTAAAGGGATTATGTTTCGAGTAAAAAAATTGCCTTTTTTCACCCTTTTATCCTTTCCGTTGTAATCCTTTTCAAAGGCTGTAACAGAGGTGTTCTCGTTTCTGCCGAGCATCTCCTCTTTGCGCTTTTTATCGGGCTTTGCAGGTTCAAAAACAGGCAAGCTCTCCTCAACCGCTTTTTCTTCCTCGGCAATTTCATCCGCAAAATCACGGTCAAAATCAATGCCGCTGTCCGAATCAAATGTGAAATTGGAAATAGCTGACGGAGCAACATAACCGCTTGCGTTAAGCTCAGTCTTTTCCTGCTTAACAATCGGTTCGGTCTTGTCCTCCTGCGGCTCAAACGCCGCCTCAGGCTCAGATGCCGCCTCAGGCTCAGATGCCACTTCAGGCTCAGCCTTGACTGCCGCTTGAGGCGAATAAAAAATGCTGTCATCAAGCGAATCGTCAAGCCACGAATTATCAAAGCTTCCAACATCGAAGCCGATTGCCTTGGTTGCGCCGAACATATTGAGATCGTAAGCGAATTTCGGCTCATCCTCGGCAGACTCATCAGCCTGTTCAGGTGTGCTTTCCTCGGCGAACTCAGCATCGTCATTGGCGAAAATCGCCTTTACGGCAGCCTCACCCTCATAAGCCTCGTATTCATCATCGTCTTCTTCATCATATTCATAATAATCGTCATCTTCATCGTCGTCATCTTCGTCGTCATCTTCGTCGTCATCGTCGTAATCGTCGTCGTAATCGTCATCATCTGTGATTTCGGGTTCAACGGCGGTGATTTCCTCAGCTTCAGCGCATTCCTCGGAATCGGGCTCGTTCTCTGTTACCGAATCAAGTGCAAAATCAAGCGCAAAATCTGCGGTTTCAATATCCGCATCAGGATCAATGCTAAAGCCGCCAAAAGTGATTTCCTCGGCAACAGGCTCCTCGGCAACAGTCTCCTCGGCAACAGTCTCCTCTGCGACAGGCTCGTCTGTAACGATTTCTTCGACAACAACCTCCTCTGCGACAGGCTCTTCTGCGATGATTTCTTCGACAACAACCTCCTCTGCGGCAGGCTCTTCTGTAACGATTTCCTCAACAGCAGGTGCGGTGTCGGCAGGCTGTTTTCTGAGATTGCGCTTTTTGAATATCGGCGCAGGCTCTTCCTCTACGCTTTCCTTTTCAATATCGATAGTCTGATATTTTTTCATCAACTCCTCTAAGCCGGAGTTGGAAGGGAAAAAGCTTTCTTCATTCATTTATATCAGTCCTTTCCTTTTTAATCAAAAAATCAACAAGAATGTGTAAAGCGGTCGAAGCCGCAACATATCTGTTATAATCCCTTGCGTTTTCGCTTTTGCCTGTTTTGAGCGTATGCACGCTTGTTCCGCCCGAATGAGCAAAGCCTATATAAGCCAAACCAATCGGCTTATCCTCCGTGCCGCCGCTCGGACCTGAAATTCCCGTTACGCTCAACGCATAATCTGCGCCGGAAATTTCCCTGATTCCCTCTGCCATTTCAGCCGCCGTCTGTTCGCTGACTGCGGTATATTTTTCAAGAGTTTCCCGTTTAACGCCGAGCAGATTATGCTTGACCTCATCGGAATAGCTCACAACGCCGTATTCAAAAACAGCCGATGAGCCTGAAACATCTGTAATTCTTTTGGCAATCAAGCCGCCCGTACAGCTTTCCGCAAGGGCAACGCTTTGTCCGTTTTTCAGCAACAGCTCAACCGCCTTTTCCTCAAGGCTGTTGACATCGATGCCGTAAATATATTCGCCGATTCTTTCTTTGATTTTTTCGATTACACCGTCACAAAGCTCCTCTGCCTTTTGCTTGTTTTCCGCCTTGGCGGTAACTCTCAGCAACGCCTCACCATCCTTGGCGTACGGCGCAACAGTCGGATTAGAGCCTTCCAGCAAATCGGCAACAGCGGTTGCCATATTCGATTCACCAATGCCGAAGGTGCGAACCTGCTTTGAAAGGATAATTCCGCCACATCTTTTGGCAAGATAGGGCTTGACCTCATTTTCGAACATAGGCTTAAGCTCTCTCGGTGGGCCCGGGAGCATAATGACCGTCTTGCCGTCTTTTTCAATTCCACAGCCGGGTGCTGTGCCGTTGGAATTGTTGAAAACAAAGCCGTTTTGCGGCACATAAGCCTGCTTGATGTTATTCTCTGTCATTTCCCTGCCCTTTGAGGCAAAGTACCGCTCGATTTTGGAAAGTATCGCTTCATCGAGCACAAGGCTTTCGTTCATACATTCGCAGGCAATCTCTTTTGTTAAATCATCCGCAGTCGGACCTAAACCGCCCGTGAGGATAACCAAATCGCTGCGGCTGAGTGCAAGCCTAATGCAATCCCTCATACGCTGAGGATTATCGCCGACAACGCTTTGGTAAACCATACCGATGCCCATTGACGCAAGCTCTCTTGAAAGATACTGCGCATCCGTATTCACAATGTCGCCGAGCAAAAGCTCGGTTCCTACGCCGATAATTTCACAATTCATAAAACAAAATCCTTTAGTTAATCGGAATTACTCTGACCTGAGCCAACGCCCTTTCAACAAGACCGTCAAGATCTAATGCCGATTCAGCCTCGATAACATCGGCAAGCTTCGGCTTCGTGCGAGGGTGCTTGGGTGTGAACACCGTACAGCAATCCTCAAAGGGCAAAATAGAAATATCGAATGTATCGATCTTGCGTGAAATCGTAATGATTTCGTCCTTATCCATACCGATAAGAGGACGGAAAACCGGCATTTCTGCGGCGGCATCCGTGCAGGCGATTGCGCCGAGAGTTTGGCTTGCGACCTGACCGAGGCTTTCGCCCGTGATGAGAGCGCCGCAGCCGTCACGCCTTGCTATGCGCTGAGCGCACATAACCATAACACGGCGCATTATAATCGTGAACAAATCCTCAGGGCACTTGTCACGGATCGCCTCTTGAATTTCCGTAAACGGAACAACCGTAAGCTCAATTCTGCCTGCATAGCGTGCAACCTTGCCCAAAAGGTCATGCACCTTTTGCTCCGCTCTTTCGCTTGTGTAGGGCGGAGAAGCAAAATGAATCGCACTCAGCGCCAAGCCTCGCTTTGCCATCATCCAGCCTGCAACGGGGCTGTCGATACCGCCGCTGACCATCAGCGCCGCCTTGCCTGCCGTGCCGACAGGCATACCTCCCGCACCTCTGAGC
>CAYQRS010000055.1:0-9991 GCA_964419825.1 uncultured Eubacteriales bacterium | reverse complement strand
GTGTAAGCATTCATGCTGCTGATGTTGATGATGTTACAGCCCTCTCTGCCGACCATCTGGCGAGCAAAAGCCTGACTCGGTATAAGTGTACCCAAAAAATTGAGATTAAACACAAAGCCTACGCCTGCGCTATCCAAATCGAAGAAGCTCTTTGTATCGGCATCGATATCGCCGATTTCAAAATATTCCTTATCGGTTGTGGCTTTCGGGTTGTTACCGCCTGCGCCGTTGATAAGTATATCACACTTGCCCATTTCGGTTTCGACCAAATCGGCAATCGTGTAACAAATCTCTTTATCGAGAACATCGCATTTATATGCCTTGGCTTCTCCGCCTTCAGCTCTGATTTCTGCGGCAACAGCTTCCGCCGCATCGTAGTTGAGGTCGAGCAAGGCAACCCTTGCGCCTGCTCTTGCCAAAGTTTTTGAAAAAGCAGAGCAAAGAACTCCGCCTGCGCCCGTAACAACGGCAACCTTGCCGCTCAAATCTGTGTTAAGAACATTTTTTTTCATTTGTTATTCCTCTTTTCTGTTAGCTTTTTCACAAGCTTCAAATAAACCGTTTATATAGGTTGCGCCCAATGCACGGTCGAAAAGACCGTAACCCGGCTTACCGCTTTCGCCCCAAATCATTCTGCCGTGGTCAGGTCTGACATAGCCGTCAAAGCCTGTTTCGACAAGAGCCTTTGTGATTTCATACATATCAAGGCTTCCGCAGGGCGAATAGTGACCTTGCTCCTCAAAGCTGCCATCGGGCAGAATGAGGATGTTGCGCATGTGCATAAACGCAATTCTGTTCATTGCGCTGTATTTGCGAACCATTTTGACAACATCGTTGCTTTCCGCACAGCCGAGTGAGCCTGTGCAAAGGCAAAGGCTGTTTGCAGGGCTGTCAACAATTTTGAGCATACGGTCGAGGTTAGCCTCGTTTGTGATAATACGGGGCAAGCCGAAAATCGGGTAAGGCGGATCATCGGGGTGGATTGCCATACGGACATCACATTCCTCGGCAACGGGGATAACCGCTTTCAGGAAGCGCTCAAGGTTAGCCCAAAGTCCCTCCTCGCCGATTTCGCCGTAAGCGCCGATAAGCTCACGAACCTCATCCTGCGAATAGCTTGAATCCCAACCTGGCAAATGAATATCGTCTTTAAGAGGATCAAGCCCCTTCATCTGCTCCCAATACATAACAAGGCTCGTTGAACCGTCAGGTGCGACCTTGTCAAGCTGGGTGCGAGTCCAATCGAAAACAGGCATAAAATTATACGTTACGCATTTCACGCCGTATTTAGCACAGCGGCGGATATTCTCGCAGTAAACCTCAATCAGCTCATCGACATTGTTTCTGCCGAGCTTAATATCCTCATGCACTGGGATTGATTCGACAACATCGAAAACAAGTCCGTTATCCTCGCATTGCTTTTTCATCCTTGCGATTGACTCCTCGGGCCAAACCTCGCCCGGCTTAACATCGTAAACAGCGCTTACAATGCTGTGCATATTGGGTATCTGGCGAATATATTGGAGCGAAATCGGGTCGCTCTCGCCATACCAGCGAAAAGACATTTTCATATTTAATCTCTCCATTTTAAAATAATATTTATTATACCACTTTTATTCTTATCAGTAAACAGCTAATTATCGGTAATCGAAGATTTTTTTGCACGATCGCCGCCAAAATTGTTATTGCCAAAAGCAGGTGAAATATAATGACGCTCGGCGATTTTCTTTTCACCCTCCGCAGTATCAGAACAAAAATAAGCCCAAGCATCCTTTTGAACGCTTGGGCAAAAATTAAATATAATCAAATGGGTCAATCTCAGCATTGACAACAGTGAGAGCGATTTCAAAATCGATTTTGCTGTCATCAAACACGCGCTGAGGCTCAACGCTGTCATAGTAGCCGTGTCCGCCAAAGGGCACGATATGCTTATCTGCGCTGACAACGACCTCATCAAGCGGAACAAGCTCATCATCGTGCTTCTTTTCTTCAAGCATTTCGGGCAGGAAGTGGCTTGCGTTGAAATAACAGCCGTTCTTATCATTAACGCTGACCATCAAGCCGTTGCCGTTGACATCGGTCAAGGTGCCGAAACGAGTTTTGGCGTGAGCCGAATTTTCCATCGGGCGAATATAGTGAACAAAGTTATCGGCAACATACATTTTATATAAGCCGATTTTGCTCGTTTCAAGGCGATCCACATAAGCTTCACCGGGACCTAAGCCATAAAAGGCAAGGTTTGTGTAAGCCTTGTCAAGCATCAGCCTGAAACCGAACTTCGGGAATGAGGGAGCTTGCGGATTTTTGTCGCCTGCAAAAGCGAGCTTAACTCCGCCGTCGCCGAAGGTATAAGTTATCTTGCCCTTGATGACGGGCAGAACGCTCGGACCGCCGATTGCAACGTCACAAATAACCTTAAGCTCGTTTTCGCCCCGCTCAACCTTGCAAGCATAGCATTTTTGAATTGTCTTGTCCATTGCGGCACTGCGGCGCTCATTACAATCGCTGTTGTTGCCGCAAAGATTTTTCGGATGAGCCATCCATGTTTCAATTTCAATCGGTGCGGCAAGAATATTTTTGCCGTCTGCGATAATTTTGTTCAGCTTGCCGTATGCTTTGTCAAAAACGAACTCCGCAGAGGCAGTTTTAACGGTTAAAAAGCGTCTTGAATCTTCCACTTTTGCACCATCAAGTGTAAAGTTATTTCGCTTTACGTCTGTGTGTAATTCAAACTGCTCAAAGCCGATTTCGTAACCGACATCACACCAAATCTCTTGATTCTGCTTGATAAATGAGAGATTTAAATATGTGTTACCGTCAAAATCCGTGTTTTCTAAAATTGAAAATTCTTTTTCTGTTCTCGGTGAAATGTCAAGTAAATCTACTTTACCGTTCAAAATCGACTTGCCGTTGCGTTCAACGCTCCAAACAAGCTCCAAATCCTTCAAGCTTGTGAAAAAGCGCTTGTTGAAGACGGTAATTTTGCCGTTTTTATAGCTAACCTTGAACGGTTGGTAAGCTCGCTTCATATCAAAATAGCCGGGGCGAAGCGTGCGGTCTGCAAAAACAACGCCGTCAATACAGCAATCTGCATCATTCGGATAATCGCCGAAGTCGCCGCCGTAGCGGTAACCGATTTTGCCGTTGTTTTCGACCTTGATGCTGTGGTCATTCATTTCCCAAAGGCAAAGACCCCAGAAGCTGTCATATTCATCCGCCATACGGCAATGCGCAAAAATGTTGCCCGTGCTGTAGGCGCAGACATATTCGCAATAATAGAAGGGCTTGGGAGGATTATTCTTCAAATAGTTCTCCGTGTAGCCAAGGTCGGCATACATACGGCTCTCAACATCGGAAATATCCTTAAAATCCTCACCCTCAGGCACAGCCTTAAATTCGAGATGAGAGTTTTCATAGTGGATGATTGCCTTGCTGTCACGGCTTTTGATGTATTTGTTCATCGCCCTGTGGTTTTTGCCGCAGCCACTCTCGTTGCCGAGCGACCACATAATTACACAGCCGAAGTTTTTATCACGCTCAAAAAGGCGCTTGGCTCTGTCGATATAAGAAGCTTCCCACTCATCATCGGTCGAAAGCTTTGACCAACGGAACCAATCCCAATCGTTGCGGTATTCAAGTCCCATACCGTGTGTTTCAATGTCAGCCTCATCAACAACCATAAAGCCAAGCTCGTTGCACAGCTCCATAAAACGGGGATCGTTCGGATAATGGCTTGTGCGTATGCAGTTAACGGAAGCACGCTTGAGGATGCACAAATCCCTGAGCATTTCGCCATAGGTTGCGCCATAGCCTGTAACAGGGTTTGAATCGTGCCTGTTTATGCCCCAAAGCTTGATTTTTTTGTTATTCAAATAAGCAACGCTGTCTTTGATTTCGAGGCGTTTAAGAGCCAATTTTTGAGCGATATATTCGTCTCCTGCTTTAATAACAAGCGTGTAAAGCTGCGGCTGCTCCGAATTCCACAGAACAGGGTTATCGAGGCTGAGCTCGGTATTCTCGCCCTCATAAGCAAGTGAACCATCCGGTGCGAAAAGCTTGAAGCTGCAAGCTACTTCGCCGTCAAAATCAAGCTCAAGCGCAATATCCGCTTTTGTGAGAGCTTCATTAACCTCGCTCTTAACATAAAAATCACGCAGGTGGTTTTTCGCTCTGCCGAGCAGATAAACCTCACGGAAAATGCCCGAAAGACGGAAATGGTCCTGATCCTCAAGCCAAGAGCCGTCACACCATTTGACAACCAAAACATCAAGGCGGTTTTCACCGCCGACAAGATAATCGGTTATATCAAATTCGCTTGTGCAATGGCTGACCTGACTGTAGCCGACGAACTTTTTGTTCACAAAAAGATAGAAGCAGGATGCAACGCCCTCAAAGTTTATGTAAACCTTATCACCGAGGTTGTCGCAGTTGAAGCTCGTATTGTAGTGTCCGCAGGGATTCTCATCGGGAACAAAGGGCGGATCAAGCATAAAAGGATAGTTTGAATTCGTGTAAAGCGGAACATCGTAGCCCTTGCCGAGATTAACCTGCCAGCACATTGGTACATTGATTTTATCATTGAACGGAGCATCCAAAAAATCCTCCTCAATGTCTTCAAAGGATTGATAGAATTTAAAATCCCAAACGCCGCAAAGGTCAACAAGCTTTGTTGAAAGCGACCTTTCGCCCCTGATTGCCTCTTCCTCGGTTGCAAAGGGCACGAAATAAGCCCTCGGCTCTTCACAGCCGATGTGCAATGAGTTCAAATCCTTATGGTAAGAATTAAAAAGCATAAAAAGCACCTCGTATTTTATTCGCTGATTCCCAAAACTGCTTCGATAATGCGCTTGGTGGAGTTACCGTCGCAAGCAGACATAAAATCATCACGGAATTTTGCTACACGCTCTTTGTCGAAATCGGTTTCAAGGCGTTTTACCTCATTGACGATTTCATCGGTGTCAACAACGATTTCACCCGGAACAAAGGTGCGGTAATCGAAATAGAAGCTTCTTGTTCTGTCATAATTTTCAAGGTCATAAGCATAGAAAATCATCGGTCTGCCAAGGAGCGCATATTCAAAAATAAGTGATGAATAATCCGAAATAACAACATCTGCGGCGCAAAGAGCCGTATCGATTTGAACCGTCTGGCTTATATCGTAAAGGAAGCCGTCATAACGCTCGGCATCGCTCTTTTTGATTTTGAATGCCTTTGCCGTCAGCGGATGAAGCTTCATCACAAAAACATAATCCTCGTGCAGGGCGTTGTAAAGCTTTTCAAAATCGAGCGTGTTACGCATATAGCTTTTGCGCAAGGAATTGCCACGGAAGGTCGGAGCATAAAGTATGATCTTTTTATCTCCGATTTCGGGGAACATTTCTTTCAGGCAACTTCTGCCCTGCGCAACAAATTCGGGATCGAAATAAACATCGGTTCTCGGAGAGCCGAGCGGATAAATGTTTTCCATTCCGCAATGGAGAGCATCGTTATAAGCGAAGCTGACCTTTGGGGAGGAAACGCAAACATGAGTATAGGTGTTATGAATCGGGTAACGGTCAAGGTCGGTTTTGGTAACGCCCCAAGCCTTGTCAACCGTTGAATAGCCCCACATTTTGAATGCACCGCAGGCGTGCCAGAGCTGAACAACGCTCTGTCCCTCACGGGGCTTGCAAGCAAAAGCAGGGAAATAATAGTCAATCAAGAACAGCGCACGGCAGTTGCCGTATGCTTGGAAGAAATCCTTACAATCGAAAAAGAAATTCAAAAAGAAATTCTTAAGCGGGCTGCTTGTTTTGTTTTCGCAATCCGTGTGCGGAATTACGATGCAGTTGTAGCCCCTTTCCTCAAGGTAATCCTTAACGACCTTCAGGTTGTCGGGCATAGTCTTATAGCGTGAATTATAAGCAAAAACAATCTTTTTCTCATCAATCGGCTCTTTTGAATACTTCTTATAGTAATAAGGCCACAGATGATAATAATGCCACTTGCGGCGTATTGTGCCGACGCATTTCCTCATTTTTCGCAGGATGAGCTTGCTGATATTCAAAGCCGCATCTTTTTTACTCAACTTAAATCAACTCCGGAAAATAATAATAAAAAACCGAAAATTTTACATTCAGTTAATTATATCATATAAAAGTAAATTTGTAAATGAATATAATGAAAAAGAGACCGCTTTAAAAGCAGTCTCTAAATCAATGCGTTTTGATTAAACAGCACGTGTGACCTTACCTGAACGAAGGCAGCGTGTGCAAGCATAAACCCTTTTGGGTGAGCCGTTTACAACAGCCTTTACACGCTTAATGTTGGGCTTCCAGGTTCTGTTGGAACGTCTGTGTGAGTGGGAAACCTTAATGCCGAAGGAAACATCCTTACCGCAGTATTCACATTTTGCCATTTGCGGCACCTCCTCTACAATTACTTAATACCAAACGAACATTAGTATATTAACAGATTAAAAGTCAAAAAGCAAGTGTTTTTTTGATTTTTTCTAAATAAAAACACAATTTATTAACTTTTTACCTTTTCAAGTTCCTCTCTGAGCCAATTTATAGCCAATTTTGCACCATCATCATCGGCAGAGAAGCGTTTTTCGGTCATTTTCTCCTTATCGAAAACATCGTAGGATTGCCAACCGATATAATAAATTGCGCTGATTTGCGCCTCACCATCCTGCGGCGTGAGCAGGGTTACACGGTAGCGGAAGCGGTCATCAAAAATGCCGCTACCCTCTTTATAGGTTACGGAGCCGAAATATGTGTTGGCTTTGCCGCCGATTTCGACCGCACCTTTAAGATATTCGTATGTTAAATCAGGTATCATTCCGTACCCTCTTTCCGTTTAAATATGATAAATTCATTGTAGCATAATCAGGGAGAAAAAGCAAGAAAAAGGCTTCTTGCGTTCAAGCCTGCTGCTTCAGCTTGCTTTTACGCTCAGGCAGCTTGGTGAGAATGATTGCAACAAACATAACCACACAGCCCACAGCCTCCCTGACGGAGAGCGATTCGTGCAAAATCACCCAGCCTGAAAGCACGGCAAAAACCGATTCGAGGCACATCAGCAGCGAAGCAACCGCCGCCTGAGTGTTCTTCTGTCCGACGATTTGCAGGGTGTAAGCAACGCCACAGGACATAACACCTGCATAAAGCAGAGGAACGAGCGTTGCGTTGATATCGGCAATAACGGGTGTTTCAAAAACGAACATCGAAGCGCAGGAAAGCACTCCGCAAACCAAAAACTGCGTAAACGAGAGCCAAATACCGTCAACATAGCTGACGCAATGATCTATATAAAGAATATGAATTGCATAAACAACACTGCATCCGAGCGCAAGAATTTCGCCCTTGCCGATTGACATTGAGCCGTCAACGCAGAGCAAATAAGCACCGACACAGCCCATTATAACCGCAAGCCAAACAAAGAGCCTCTGCCTTTGACCGAGCACAAGCCCGAATACAGGCACAAGGAGCATATAAAGCGCCGTTATGAAGCCGATTTTGCCCGATGAAGTATAATTGAACGCAAACTGCTGTAAATTGCTTGCGGCAAAAAGAATTACGCCGCAGATAACACCGCTCTTAAGCTGAACAACAGCTTGCCTTTTCTTTTCTTCAGGCGTGCGCAAATCGGTTTTACGCTTTTTGATGCCAAAAAAAATAAGCAAAGGAATAAGCGCCGCCGCACCCATAAGCATACGGATGCCGTTAAATGTGAAGCCCTCGATTCTTTCCATACCAACGCTTTGTGCAACGAACGAAGTGCCCCAAATAAATGCCGCCAAAAGCAAGGCAAAATTGCCGCCCATAGCCTTTTTAAAATTGTTCATAATTATCAATACTCCATTGCGGCAGAGCCGTTTTCCCTTGATTTTTCGGCAAGGAATACACTTTTGTGACCTGCTACGCTATCAAAAATCGAGGTACAGGAAACCGAAGCCTTGCCCGTGCTGACATAGTTGACGAAATCCTCAGCCAAGCCGAGATCGCCGCCGCCGTGACCTTCACCCTCGTTGAATCTTGAAAGGTCGATAATCTCCTCATCATACTCCATTCCGATTGCGGGGTTAATGGTGAGAACACGAATATCGCCATCTTCAAAATTGCCGTAAATCTCGCCCTTTGTGCCGACAATCTCAATGCGGCGCAGAGGTCTTGCAGCACCGCCAATCATATTATGTGTGCCTGTTGCGCCGTTTTCAAAATTGACCATAACGCTTTGGTGGTCAACAACATTGTTATCGGATTTGTAAATACATTTGCCGTAAGGGCTATCTCCCTTGAGGAGATTGATTTTATCCTCAAGCGTGCCGTCATCCTTGTCCTCAAGCTCTGCCCAAACATAACAGCCCCAACGATCAGGATGGTCGATATAAAGGCGCTTTGCCGAATAAAGGCAGGTATCGACATGGGGGCAATCAACAAGGCATTTTGTGCCTGCATCGGCAGGAGCGGCTTCGGGCTTAAACTGAAAAATCGAGCCACAGCTTGAAACTGTCTTTGGCTTAACATCGCCCATCATCCACATCATAATGTCAATATCGTGGCAGCATTTGGCAAGGAGCATCGGCGTTTTGCAATAATCGCTGTTGCCCCATTTGCCCCTGACATAGGAAATCGACATGTGGTGATAGCTCACGTGTTCAAACATATTGATGTTGATAATATCGCCAATTGCGCCGCTCAAAACCTTTTCTTTGATTGCAAGGTAGAACGGAGTGTAGCGCAGAACGTGACAAATCATCACCTTGTTGCCATTCTTCTCGGCAACTGCGACGATTCTTTCAAGCTCCTCCATATTAACGGCAAACGGCTTTTCAAGCAGCATATCATAGCCTTTTTCGAGCAAAGGAATTGCTGTTTCAACGTGCTGATGATCCATCGTACCGTTGATTATCGCATCGGCAAATTTCGGAGCTTTCGCAAGCTCCTCTGCGCTTTCAAAGCAATTTTCAAGCGGAAAGCCGAAGGTTTCAGCCGCCTTTTTGCGGCGAAATTCATTAGGATCGGCAATGCCGACGATTTGAAGCTTTTCGGGCTTTTTGAGCGCCAATTCAGCGTAAATGAACGAACGATGACCTCCGCCGACGATTATGGCAGTTACAGGTTTGTTAGCCATATTATTTTACCTCACAAAAACACAAACATTCATCGTGTATGATAGCACATTGACCGAAATAGTCAAGCAAATTGATAAAAAAAGACTGATAACAAAGCTGTTACCAGTCTTGATTTTGGGTTTGGAAAAAAATCAGAAAATTGTAAGAACGATTTTAGCAACGAGAGCAACTACGAAGAAAGCAATACCGATAACCTTTGTGAGCTTAACAAGCTTTGCTTCGAGAGTGCGACCCTTGTGCTTGCCGAAGAAGGTATCGGCACCGCCGGCGATAGCACCGCTGAGTCCCTGAGAATTACCCTCCTGAAGGAGAACGAGAGCGACGATAGCGATTGAAAGAATAATAAGAACTACGCCAAAAATAATTTCATAAGCTGCCATAATAAATCACCTTTTATAAAGCCGAGAACGGCTGTTATTCCTTTCTTGAATGTTGGATATAACATCCACCACAATAATACTATGGTATTCTATCATATCTTTCCGCATTTTGCAAGGGGTTACGAAAAAATATTTAAAATTATATCAATGTAAGCTGTTCGCCGCTATCCTCTGCGCTGAGCAACGCACCCGTTGAGGGCAGATTTTTTGTGCGGTAGCGGTATGCCTTAACAAATTCACCATCGACATACGGGCGAACCGTCATAAGACGCTGACCTTTTTTGAGCGTCATAACAGCAACACCCTGCGTATCCTTGGTTGTTTTAGAGGATACCGCACCCGTGTTAAAGAGCAGATGCCTGCCTGCCGAAGAAATAAGGACAAGCTCCTCATCCTCCTCAATCAGCCTTGCGGCAATCAGGGGCGATTTGTCGCTGTAAGCCTTGATGAGCTTTTTGCGGTTGGTTTTTGTTGCATAAGCAGACATTTCAAC
>CAYQRS010000054.1:0-10023 GCA_964419825.1 uncultured Eubacteriales bacterium | reverse complement strand
TGCTTACACTCCTCTTACCAAAATTCCTGCTTATTCGGGCGCAAAAGCGGCAATTTCCAACTTCACTCAATGGCTTGCCGTTCATTTCAGCAAGGTCGGCATCCGTGTTAACGCAATCGCACCGGGCTTCTTCTCAACAAAGCAAAACGCCGCTTTGCTTTGGAATGAGGATGGCTCACCGACTGCTCGCACAGGCAAAATCCTTGCGGCAACTCCGATGGGACGCTTCGGCGAAAGTGAGGAGCTTGACGGCAGCCTGCTGTTCCTGCTCAATAACGATGCCGCTTCGTTCATCACAGGCGTTGTAATCCCCGTTGACGGTGGCTTCTCGGCTTATTCAGGTGTTTAAGGAGTAATCAAAATGAATGTAATTTCAGAAAAAATTTCGGCAATCGGCGTTGTTCCTGTAATCAAGCTCAACAACCCCGAAAGAGATGCGGTCAACCTCGCTAAAGCACTTGTTGCAGGCGGTGTGCCTGTTGCGGAGGTAACTTTCCGTGCAGAGGGTGCGGCAAAGGCAATCAAGCTTATGGCGGAAAATGTACCCGATATGCTTGTCGGCGCAGGCACTGTGCTGACAACGGCACAGGTTGATGAGGCCTTGGAGGCAGGCGCAAGCTTTATTGTCACTCCGGGTCTTGATGAAGAAATTGTAAAATACTGTCAGAGCAAAAATGTTGCAATCTATGCAGGCTGTACAACTCCGACAGATTATCACACGGCTTATCGCCTTGGCTTGGAGGTTCTCAAATTCTTCCCTGCCGAGCAGAGCGGCGGCTTGGCAAAAATCAAGGCAATGTCGGCACCGTTCCCGATGTTCAAGGTTATGCCAACGGGCGGAATTTCGCTTAAAAATCTCGGCGAATATATTTCCTGCCCTGCGATTGCCGCTTGCGGCGGTTCTTATATGGTAACTGCCGATTTGATTGATAACCAAAAATGGGATGAGATAACCGAGCTTTGTAAAAAATCGGTTGAAATTGTTAAGGAGGCACGCAAAAATGGCTAAGGTTGTTACTTTCGGCGAGATTATGCTCCGCCTTGCTCCCAACGGCTATTATCGCTTTTTCCAGAATGACCAGATGCAGGCTACCTTTGGCGGCGGCGAGGCAAATGTTGCTGTTTCACTCGCTAACTACGGTATGGAATCTGTTTATGTAACAAAGCTTCCGAGCCACGCAATCGGTCAGGCGGCTGTAAATTCATTGCGCTATTTCGGCGTTGACACAAGCAAAATCGTTCGAGGCGGTGACAGGGTAGGTATCTACTTCCTCGAAAAAGGTGCTTCACAGCGTGGCAGTGTTTGCATTTATGACCGTGCAGGCTCTGCAATTCAGCAGGCAAAGGCAGAGGATTTCGACTGGGATAATATTTTTGAAGGTGCGGATTGGTTCCACTTCACAGGCATCACTCCCGCTCTCGGCACAAACCTTGTTGAAATCTGTAAGCAGGCCTGCGTTGCTGCAAAAAAGCGTGGAATCAAAATCTCCTGCGATTTGAATTACAGAGGCAAGCTTTGGACAAGGGAAGAAGCAAGAAAAGCAATGACAGAGCTTTGCGAATATGTTGATGTTTGCATCTCCAACGAGGAGGATGCAAAGGATGTTTTCGGTATTGAGGCTGAAAGCACCGATATTTATGCAGGCAAGCTCAACAAAGAGGGTTACAAATCCGTTGCAAAGCAATTGGCTGACAAATTCGGCTTTGAAAAGGTTGCAATAACCCTGCGTTCGTCAATTTCCGCCAGCGATAACGATTGGGCGGCAATGCTCTATGATGGCGAGAATTATTGCTTCTCTAAGGAATACCATTTGCGTATTGTTGACCGTGTCGGCGGCGGTGACAGCTTCGGCGGCGGACTCATTTACGCCCTGCTTAACGGCAAGGATACGCAGAGCGCCATTGAATTTGCAGTTGCGGCTTCCGCACTCAAGCATTCGATTGAGGGCGATTTCAACCGTATCGGCGTTGCCGAGGTTGAAAAGCTTGCAGGCGGCGATGCCAGCGGCAGAGTTCAGCGATAACTTAATAATCATTCATTCCGCTTTGTCCCTGAACTGTGTCGGGGTCAAGGCGGTTTCTTTTTTAAACACCTTTGAAAAATAGTTAACATCATAGTAGCCACATTCCTGCGCAACGGCTTGGATTTGGAGGCTTCGGTTTTTAAGCAGCTCCTTAGCTCTTTTAATTCTGCGCTCTGTGACATATTGCGTCAGAGTCATACCTGTTTCTTTTTTGAAAGAATAAGAAAGGTGGCTTGGGTTGATGCTGATTGCCTTGGCAATATCCTTGAGGCTGAGATGGGCTGACAGATCATGGTCAATCAGCGTTAACGCCTTTTGCACAATGCTCGAATAGCCGTGCAGGCGAAGCTCGCTGACGGCAAGACAATATTCCTCAACCATAATTTTTTGCAAGCGGTATCCTGCTTCAACAGCGGTGAGATTTTCGATTTGCTTTGCAAAGCCCGATGAGAGCCGGTGCAGATGAACAGGGGGAACACCGCCCTCCTCCGCTGCCTTGCGCAGGAGGGTGTTGAGGATAACTGTGTAATTTTTTATATCGTTAAGCGGTGAGCCGCTTCGCTTTTCTGTGTGCGCTTTTGCGCCGCTGATGAGGACCGAGGCTGTTTGCAAATTACCCGAAGCTACCGCTTCCATAAGCTCGTTTTCGCTTCTGTAGCGTTTTTCAAGCTCTGCTTTAGTCTGTTCAAAATCCAATTTTTCACCTTGTTAATTTTAATATTCTTGTCTTTGTTTGGTGCTAACTTTTATTAAAACTCAATAGTCAGCCAAAAATAATACTCAAACTTACAAAAATGCTTCTCACAATTTAACACGATTATATTTTACAATTATTTTGCTTAAAGTATTCAGTCCGGGTGAATACTAATTGTTAGAAATATAAGAAAGAGTGAGGAGCTAATGAAAGAAGTTTTTAAGCCGTTCGGTATCAAGGATAAGCTGGGATACCTGTTCGGCGATTTCGGCAATGATTTTACATTTTTGCTTTCGTCAACCTTTTTGATGAAGTTTTATACCGATGTTATGGGCGTTTCGGCAGGCGTTGTCGGCGTGATTATGATGATCGCACGCTTTGTCGATGCGTTCACGGATGTTGGTATGGGCAGAATTTGTGACAGAGGCAAAACAACCAAGGCGGGCAAATTCAAGCCGTGGCTGCTGCGTATGTGCGGGCCTGTTGCAATCTCGTCATTTTTGATGTATCAAAGCTCGATTGCGGATATGTCAATGACTTTTAAAATAATCTATCTGTTTATTACCTATATTCTTTGGGGCTCGGTGTTTTATACAAGCGTCAACATCCCTTATGGCTCAATGGCTTCGGCAATATCGAATGATCCGAGTGACCGCCAATCGCTTTCAACATATCGCTCAATGGGTGGTATGTTTGCCGGCGCTTTTATATCGGCAGGCGTTCCGATTCTCGCTTATGATAAAATCGGAGGCAATGAGGTGCTTAACGGCACAAAATTCACTTTCATCGCAGGCGTTTGCTCTGCGGCGGCAATCGCTTGCTATTTGCTCTGCTATTTTCTTACAACAGAAAGAGTGCGAGTCAACGAAAACATTACCGCCAAGAAGCAGGGCAGCGTGGGCGATATGCTTATGAGTGCGCTGAAGAACCGTGCGCTGATTTCCGTTATTGCGGCAAGCGTGCTTATGCTTTTGGCTCAGTTGACGATGCAATCAATGGCGAACTATGTTTATCCGAATTTTTACGGCAACGCAAAGGCGCAGAGCGTTTCGACGGTTATGATGCTCGGCGGTATGGGAATTGCCGCAGGCTTGGCAAAGCCGCTTGCAAACAAATTCGGCAAGGCGGAGGTCAGCGTGGTCTCAAACCTTTTGGCATCGGCCGTTTGCTTTGCTCTCTTTTTTATCCGCCCCGAAAATGTTTGGGTTTATGTTGCTGTGCAGGCGGTTTGCTGGCTTGGCTTGGGCGTTTTTTCAATGGTCAGTTGGGCAATCATTACCGATGTTATTGATTATTCCGAAATCAAGAACGGCATCCGTGAGGACGGCTCGATTTATGCGCTTTATTCCTTTGCACGCAAGCTCGGTCAGGCGGCATCGGCAGGCTTGAGTGGTGCGCTGCTGACCGCAATCGGCTATAATCAGGCTACCGCTTTCAACCCTGAGGTTGTCAACGGAGTTTTTGATATTTCCGTGCTTGTTCCGGGCTTGGGCTTCTTTGCGCTCTCGCTTGTGCTTTGGTTCTGGTATCCGCTTCACAAAAAGCAGGTTGATGAAAATGTTGCTTTCCTTGCGGAAAAGCACGCAAAAGACGATAATTAAACGGAGGATTTATGATGAGAGAAACAGTCGATTTTAACCGCAAATGGGCATTTTCCTCGCAAAGCGACAAAGCGCCCGAAACAATGCCGAAGGATTGGGTATGGGTGAATGTTCCGCATTGCTGGAATTCCATCGATGGTCAAGACGGCGGCAATGACTATTACCGTGGTAAATGCTTTTACGCAAAGGAATTTGCAAAAAGCGATTTGCCGCAGGCAGAAAAATATTTCATCGAATTCGGTGCAGTCAATTCCTCCGCCGAGGTTTATCTCAACGGCAAAAAGCTCGGCGAGCATCACGGCGGATATTCTGCATTCAGGTTTGATATGACACCTTTTATTGAGAACAGCAATCTGTTGGTTGTTGCGGCAGATAATTCCGCAAACGATTTCGTTTATCCGCAAAATGCCGATTTCACCTTTTACGGCGGAATTTACCGCAGCGTTAAGGTGATTGCCGTGCCGAAAAGCCACTTCGCCCTTGATTATTACGGCTCATCGGGACTTAAAATAACGCCTGAAATCTGCGGTGACAACGCCAAGGTCAAGGCAGAGGTGATGCTCACCGATGCAAGCGGATGCGAGAAGCTGAATTTTGCCGTTTTTGATGCAAGCGGCAACCTCGTTGCAAGTGCCGTTTGTCCTGCGAGCGAAAGCGAGATAACGCTTGAAATCAAGAATGTCCACCTTTGGCAGGGCAAGGCAGACCCGTATCTTTACACAATGCGTGTTGAGCTTTGGCAGGATGATGAGGTTGCGGATGTTGTGAGCAGCTATTTCGGCTGCCGCACGTTCAGCGTTGACCCCGATAAGGGCTTTTTCCTCAACGGTAAAAGCTATCCGCTTCGTGGCGTTTCAAGGCATCAGGATTGGTGGGGCTTGGGCAACGCTCTGCTCCCCGAACACCACAGGGCAGATATGAATTTGATTTGCGAATTGGGCGCAACAACGGTTCGCCTTGCACATTATCAGCACGATAAGATTTTTTACGATTTGTGTGACGAAAACGGCATTGTTGTTTGGGCGGAAATTCCATATATTTCAAGCCACATGGCAAAAGGCAGGGCGAATACGCTCAGCCAAATGAAGGAGCTTATTCTGCAAAATTACAACCACCCGTCAATCGTTGTTTGGGGCTTGTCGAATGAGATTACGATTTCGGGCAAATCGAGTGAGGATTTGCTGGAAAACCACCGTCTGCTCAACGATTTGGTGCACAGCCTTGACAGCACACGCCTTACCACGGTTGCGGTCGTATCAATGTGCGACACGAATGACGAATATATCAAAATCCCCGATCTCGTCAGCTATAACCACTATTTCGGCTGGTATGGCGGCGATGTTGAAATGAACGGTCCGTGGCTCGACAAATTCCACGCAGAGCATCCGAAAATCCCGATTGGCTTGAGCGAATACGGCTGTGAAGCGCTGAATTGGCACAGCCCAGAGCCTCAGCAGGGCGACTACACGGAGGAATATCAGGCGTATTATCACGAAGAAATGATAAAACAGCTTTTCAGCCGTGATTATATTTGGGCAACTCATGTTTGGAATATGTTCGATTTCGGTGCTGATGCAAGGTCTGAGGGCGGCGAAAACGGACAAAACCACAAGGGACTTGTGACTTTCGACCGCAAATACAAAAAAGATGCGTTCTATGCTTACAAGGCGTGGCTGAGCGATGAAAAGTTCGTTCACATTTGCGGCAAGCGATATTTGTACCGTGTTGAAAACCCGACCAAGGTGAAAGTTTATTCAACAGAAAAAGAGGTTGAGCTTTTCGCCAACGGCAAGAGCCTCGGCAAGCAGAGCAGCGATGATCACTTTTTCTGCTTTGATGTGCCGAATGAGGGCGAAACAAAGCTCAAGGCTGTTGCTGGAGCTTGCGAGGATGAGAGCCAAATCAGAAAATGCGAAAAATTCTGCGAGGATTACCGCTTGAAAGAAAAAGGCGCTGTTCTCAACTGGTTCGATATTACCGCGCCCGATGGCTTTTATTCGCTCAATGACCGCTTGGACAGCATTATGCAAAGCGAAGACGGAAAGGCACTTTTTGCCGAGCTTATGCGTGAGATTATGCGCAAAATGCCGAGCGGAGGAATGGGCGATATGCTCAAAAACGATTCGATGATGCAGATGATGGGGAGCTTTACGCTCCTGCGCCTTGCCAATATGATGGGCGTGATGAATGTTCAGGTGACGAAGGAACAGCTCCTCGACTTGAACGAAAGGCTGAACAAAATCAAAAAGGTTAACTGACGATTTAAAAGCAAAAATCAAAGCCGTTCACATAGCGATTGAATCTGCTGTGTGAACGGCTTTACTGTTGCCTTGATTATTTAACATTTTGACCGAAGCGCTTGATTTTTTGAGTTGTTGTTTTTTCAAGCGCAGAGGAGAGAACCTCAACGATTTTGATATGCTTATAGTTGGGGATTTTGCTGTTGACCTTTTTGACGATTTCCTGAACGGCTTTTTTGATTTCATCCTCACTCGGTGTTCTGCCGAGCTTTTCCTTGAGAAAATCGAGGTTTGGCAAAATCTTTGCTTTAACGCTTGTTTCGCCGTTGTTATCTGCACCGAAAACAAGAACCTCACCAACCTCAGGACATTCGGAGAGCCTTGTTTCAAGCTCCTCTGGATAGATGTTTTTGCCGTTCTCGGTGACGATAACATTCTTGATTCTGCCTTTGATGTAGAGGTCACCCTCGCTGTCAATTTTGCCCAAATCGCCCGTGCAGAACCAACCGTCACGGAACACGGCTGCGGTTGCTTCGGGGTCATTGTAATAGCCGAGCATAATGCTTTCGCTCTTTGCCAAAATTTCGCCGATTCCCTCTTCGTTCGGGTTGTCGATTTTGATTTCAACGCCGGGGATTGCAGGACCTGTTGAGGCAACGTTCAAATGGAAATCGTTGTTGCCTGCGAGCAGGGGAGAACATTCCGTCAAGCCGTAGCCTTGAAGCACCTTTATGCCAAGTGCGCCGAAATCAGCAATCAGGCTGACATCAAGCTCTGCCGCACCGACAAAAATACAGCGCAGCTTGCCGCCGAGGTTTTGGCGAACCTTTGAAACGATTACCTTGCGGATGATGAACGGGCATTTTTCGAGCGCTTGCGCAAGGCTAAGTTCATCGAAGTATTTGCGGTATTTTTCAGGTGCTTCTTTGGCGAGCTTTGCTTTGATTCGCTTGCAAAGGATTTTGAGCAGGGCAGGCACGACAACGAGAATTGTCGGCCGATATTCCGTTATGTTTTTTGCAACCTTTGTCAAGCTGTCGCAATAAGTGATGCAAGCACCGCTTGAATGGACATATAAGAAATCCAGCGTACATTCGTATGTGTGGTGAATCGGGAGAATTGAAAGCGTAACATCAGTCGGATGGATTTTCACCATGCAGGCGGTTGAATAAATATTGGAGCAAATGTTGTTTTGTGAAAGGCAAACGCCCTTGGAGTTGCCCGTTGTGCCTGAGGTAAAAATGAGAATTCTCATCTCATCTTTGCCGATTTTGATTTCGTTAACGATCTGCTCCTGTGCAGGTGTTGCTTTGATGAGCGAGGGAACAACCTCGGCAAAATCGTTGTAAATAATTTCCCTGTCAACCACAGCCTTGAGCTTTTCGATGCGGTTGCAATCGGTGTAAATTGCAACGCAATCAGCCGCATTGAGGAAATCCTTAACATCCTGCGCTTGAAGCTCCTTGTCAATCGGCACAACTACGCCGACGGTTGAGGCGGCGCAGTAGCAAAGACACCACTCAAAGCAGTTTGCGCCTGCAACGGCAATGCGCTTGCCTCTCAAGCCCTCGTTAAGCATTTTTGTGCACAGGGCGTAGTAATAATCTCTGAATTGGTTGAAGGTGATGTAAGTATATTCTTTCTCGCTTTTTCTGATTTTGAAAGCGGTGCGCTTGCCGTATTTCTCGGCTGTTTTGGTTATTAGCTCACGATAGTTTTCGTATTTGGGTGCGTTGTAATATTTTGGCACTCTCATTCACTCCCAGAAGTTGATTACACAACTTGACATTTTTTAACATTTACCGTATGATTATATCAACAATGTGTTGGATTTTCAATAATCAGTTTTAAAAAAAACGCTGTGTACTCGACAAAACAGGCGGTTTTGTTGGGTTTTGTTAATAAATTGTGAATAAGGAGTTAATCAATTATGGCTGAAAGCAGGCGAGTTAGGCTGACAAAACGCCTCATAAGGGACGCTTTTGTTGAGCTTTTGGAGGAGCATCCAATCAGCAAGGTCACCGTAACCGATATTTGCAACAAGGCGGATGTAAACCGTTCAACCTTTTATTCTTATTATGATGATGTTTATATGCTCCTGCACGAAATCGAGGAGGATATCATTGCTCAAATCCCCGAAGCAGATGAGCTTCCACTTGTTGACAATCTGCCGCAGTTCCTTGATAAGATAGAAGCTGTTTTCGATTATGTCAAAGAGAACGGCAGAATGTTCAAGGTGGTTCTCGGTCAAGTTAACGACGATGCTTTGATTAAGCGCATAATCAAAATTGTGCTCGAAAAGTACCCGAAGAATTTTTTTGAAAAGGATACGGTTGAGGTTCGCTACTGTTATATTTTCTGCGTCCACGGCTTTATCGGTATGCTCAAGGATTGGGTGAACAACGGCTTTCCGATTGAAAGCCGAGCTTTTGCGGAGCTTGCGCTGAATATGGTTATCAGAGCCACAAGATTCCCAAAATAAAAATCAGTCTTTACGGAATGAACCGCCCCAATTTGCACTGTTCACACAAAAAGGGGCGGTTCATCGCTTAGTAGGACTGATATTTTCAGTTGTAATCGTAAAGTGTGCTTTCGCTGACGGGCTTAAGTGTTGCATCCTTGCCTGTGCCGACTTGCTGGTAAACACGGCTCGGTTCGGGGTAATACATTTTAAGCACATCCTTTTCCGCACCACGCACTCTGAGCTTCAGCGTGGCGATGCCGGGCAAAAAGGTCGGAACAAGATGGTCACCCGTGGCGGCGTTCCACATTGTGAATGAGAATGATACGCAGTTAAAGAAGAAATCCCATGTGTTGAGCCTTTGAACAAGAGCATCGGAAAGCTTCTTTACCTGCTCCATATTCAGCTCTTCTGAAATTGTGTAGCAGTTCTTTTGCGGTCTTTCGTTGCGCCTGAAGGCTTCAACATTGTAGTAAATTCCGAAGCCGTCACTAACGGAGAAAGAGAATGTGCCTGCTGAAACGCCCTCATTTGGCGGCAGAGTGTAAAGACCGATTTGAAGCTCCTCATCGCTGAGGTTTTCGACATAAATCCAAGAGTGACCTCTGATCGGGAAGGTGAAATCCTGACAGTTAAGGTAAATCTTCGCAACAGTATCGCTTGCAAGGGCTTCGTTTGTAGCAGCGTTGCTGCCAACCTCAACGCCATCGGATTCGGCGCTTGCGAAAACTGCGGTTGAGAAGAGCATTGTTATTGTTAAAAGGGTTGCCAATATCTTTTTTGTAATTTTCATTTTGTTCATCCCTTCTTAATAATACAGTAATTATTTTACATCACAGTTGAATATATGTCAAGTAAAGGGCTTTGCGGTGGCTGTGATGACCAAAATTAACATAAATAATTGTTTTTGTGGCGCTTTTCTTATGGTTGTTGGTATTGCAAGTTTTTTGCGTTTATGGTATTATTTATTTATATTTGTTATGTGAAAGGAATTTTTCTAATG
>CAYQRS010000053.1:0-10110 GCA_964419825.1 uncultured Eubacteriales bacterium | reverse complement strand
GTATAATTCAAAGCCTTTTTGCTCTGCGGCTTTTTCAAATTCAGCCCTCAAAACACGGTTAGCGGATACGCCACCTGCCAAAACAAGCTTTTCACATTTTGTTTTTTCCATTGCCTTGAGCGTGTTTTCCGTCAAACAGCGAACAACTGCGCCGATATATGATGCGCCGAAATCGGCAATGTTGATTTCCTCATTCTTTTGCTTTGCATTGTGGATTGCATTGACAGCCGCAGTTTTCAATCCGCTGAAGCTGAAATTAAGCTCCTCGCCGTTGACCCTTGGGCGTGGGAACGAATAAGCCTTCGGATTGCCGCCGATGCTTGCCTTGTCCAAATTCAAGCCGCCCGGATAGGGCAGACCGAGCGCACGGGCAGCCTTGTCCATACATTCGCCTGCGGCATCGTCCATTGTTCTGCCGATAATTTCAAACTGAGTGTAGCTTTTAACATGAACAATGTGGCTGTGACCGCCCGAAACAACCAGCGCAAGGAACGGTGGCTTTAAATTCGGGTGGGTTATGTAGTTTGCGGCGATATGGGAACGCAGGTGATGCGTTGGCACAATCGGCTTGCCTGTTGCAAGGCTCAGTCCCTTGACATAATTTACGCCGACCAACAGCGCACCGATAAGACCCGGTGCATAGGTTACGCCGATTGCCTCAATATCCTCAATTCCACAACCTGCGGTCTTGAGCGCTTCATCAACAACGCCGCTGATTGCTTCTGCGTGCATACGGGATGCAATCTCAGGCACAACGCCTCCGTAAACAATGTGAGCATCGACCTGTGAGGCAATAATGCTCGAAAGTACGGTTCTGCCGTCTTCAACAACGGCTGCCGCAGTTTCATCGCAGGATGATTCAATAGCAAGAATTTTCATCGTTATCTTCCTTTTTCAGTTCTTTTGTCATCAGCAGGGCATCTTCCTTGGGCTTTTCGTAAAAGCCGTACCTAATTCCGACCTGTTTGAAGCCGTTTTTGGCGTAGAGTGCGATTGCCGCACTGTTGCCCACCCTGACTTCAAGGGTTATGCTTTCGTTTCCTCTGCTCAGAGCGCCTTGGTTTGCGGCGTTCAACAGCATTTGGGCAATTCCGTTGTGGCGGTATTGCTCAAAAACGGCGATATTGGTGATTTCAGCCTCGCCGCAGATTTCGATAACACCGATGTAGCCGAGAACCTCCTGCTCGAAAACAGCTACCAAAAAATGCGCATTTTCGTTGGATAATTCCTCACGGAGCGAATTTTCACTCCAAGGCAGAGAAAAGCATTGCTGTTCAAGTAAGGCAATGCTTCGGATATGTTCCTCGCTCATTGGTTCAATGCGTGCAAAGCGGCGGAAAACCTCCGCCAAAACGCAGTCCAAAGCGGAATTTATCATTTCGGCACAGCGCTCGTATTCCTCGTAATCACCGCCGAACGGATCGGGTATGCCGCCGCCCAAGAGCATAAGCCTTTGCGGCTCTATCGCAAGCGAAAGCGAGCGTATATGTGACTGTGTCATGCAAACGAAAACGCTGTTATCAAGCATATACGGGCTGATTTGCCTTGCACGGTGCTGAGAAATGTCAACGCCGTATTTTTTTGCGGCTTTAACGCTGTTTTCGCTGACAGCATCGCCGCTGAAAGCCGCAACGCCTGCGCTCGTTACCGTGATTGAGGTGATGCCTTTTTTTTCAATTTTTTTCTTCATCAGCCCCTCTGCTAGGGGGCTGCGGCAGGTGTTACCCGTGCAAACAAAAACAATGTTCATATTATTTCAGCTTCTCATCGTAAACAGCTCTTTCGCCGCCCGTGAATTTCGGTCTTGTGCGTGCGGCAATGATGATTGCTTCGCCGATTTTTCTTGTTGAAAGCCTTACGGGCACGGCAACCTCCTTGAGGTGCATACCGATGAGAACGCCGCCGATGTCGATGCCTGCGTGTGCTTTAACATCACTGACCGTAACGGGCGAAGTGAGCGAAGTATAGAGGGCGGTTGCGAAGCTGCCACCTGCCTTGGGCTGAGGGATTGCGTTGACCTGCTCAAGGTTGAATTTTTCCATAGCCTCTTCTTCGATTATGACCGCTCTGTTGATATGCTCACAGCACTGTGCGGCAAGGTAAACTCCTGCTTGCTTTGCAACGGGCAAAATGCCGCTGAGAACAGCCTCGCCGATTTCAACGCCTGAATGTGAGCCGAGGTCGAAGCCTTGGATTTCGCTCGTTGAGCAACCGACAAGCAGAACCTGTCCTTTTTTTATTCCCGATTTTTCAATCAGCTCTTTTGCGGCGTTTGCCGCCTGTTCCTGAATAATTTTTAAATCCATATTAACCACTCTTATTTGAAAATTTTGTTTTTAACGTTTGATTTGTCGAGCAGAGCGCCAATCGTTATAAAAAGTATGCTTGTGCCGACAGCTTGCAGGATGTTCCACAGCAGGCTCGCCAATGCACCGCCAAAGCTGTAAAGCGCCCATTCATAGAGGAAATATCCGCCTGCGGTTATCGGGAGAGATAGTGCTGAAGCGAGAATATTTTTGCCGCAAATGAATTTGCCCTTGCACGAAAAGCTCAGCGTGAGCAGAGCCTTGATGATAATGGTTGCAGGTGCGTAAATTGCGTAACCGCCCGCAATGTCGGCAACACCTCCGCCGACAGCGGCGGCAAGCAGGGCATAGGGGAGGGGTAAAACGCAGGATGCGATGTAAATAAGCGTATCACCAAGGTGGACATAGCCGTTCGCTATGGGCACGGGAATTTTGACAAACATCGTGCTGACCGCAATCATTGCGGAAAACATTGCCGCCAAAACCAAGCTCGGTAATTTGCTCTTTTTCATCAAAATCATCCTTTCGCATCGAACCAGCTCTTGCCGTAATTGACATCGGCAAGCATTTTTATTTTAAGGTCAACCGCTTTTTCCATTTCTTCTTTAAGCAGTTGGCTGATTAGCTGTGCGTTCTTTTCTTCTGTTTCGATTATAAGCTCATCGTGTACCTGCATAATCAGGTTGGCGTTCAGCTTTTCCTGCTTGATGCGCTTGAAAACACGAACCATTGCGATTTTGATTATGTCTGCCGCAGTGCCCTGAATCGGCATATTGCGTGCCACCCTTTCGCCGAAGGCTCTGAGCATACCGTTGGATTGCGTCAGCTCAGGCAGATATCTCCTGCGGTGAAAGAGAGTTTCGACATAGCCGGTTTCCTTTGCCTGCTCGATAACTGTTTGCATATAGCTGTTAATGCCGCTGTAATGGTTGAGGTAGCCTTTGATGTAGCTATCCGCCTCGGCTCTGGAAACACCGATGCTTTGACCGAGCGAAAAAGCACCGATGCCGTAAACAATGCCGAAGTTGACCGCTTTTGCACGGCTTCGCATAATCGGTGTGACCATTTGCAGGGGCATATTGAAAACCTGCGAGGCGGTGATTGCGTGAATATCGTCGCCGCTGTTGAAATCGTTGATCATATTTTCATCGTTTGCAATATGCGCAAGAACACGCAGCTCAATTTGAGAATAATCCGCATCAACAAGCACACAGCCTGCCTTGGCTCGGAAGAATTTACGCATCTCTTTGCCCAATTCGCTCCTTACGGGGATGTTTTGGAGGTTTGGCTCGGTTGATGAAATTCTGCCTGTTCTCGTTTCGGTCTGGTTGAGCGTTGAGTGAATTCTGCCGTCATCGGCAATGCATTTGAGCAAGCCGTCGCAATAGGTCGATTTGAGCTTTGCCCAAGTTCTGTATTGCAGGATTTTTTCAACGATTGGGTATTGTGGCGCAAGCTTTTCAAGTATATCTGCGCTTGTTGACCAGCCGCTCTTTGTTTTTTTGCCGTGCGGTAATTGCAAATCGTTAAATAGTGCTTCGCCAAGCTGTTTCGGCGAGTTGAGGTTGAATTCATATCCGACCTCGCTGTATATCTCGTCGGTGATTTTTTCGATGTCCTCTTCCAGCTTTTTACCAAATTCTATTATACCCTGTTTGTCAACCTCAAAGCCCGTCAGCTCCATTGAGGCAAGCACCTCTGCCAAGGGGATTTCAATTTCACGCAGTAACGGAATTTGACCGTTTTCTTCGAGCTTTTTGCCCAAGACTTCTTCAAGCTCTTCAAGCAAAAAAACATTCAAAGCACAGCCCTCGTCGGCGTTTTCGGGCAGGGGAATATTGTATTCCATTGCAAGCCTGCCTACGCTGTAATCGTTTGAGGAGGGGTTGAGAATATAACCTGCAAGGGTTGAATCGAAGCTCAGGGCTTTGATTTGAGTGCCTGAATTCTCCGCAAAGGCGAAAGCCGATTTGCTGTTGTCCGTGATTTTTTGGATTGCCTCATCTTCAAAAATCTCGCTCACGAACGAAGCGAAGCTGAGGTTGAGTGAAGAAATATGTGAAACCTCACCGCCGTTTTTGACGAAAATTCCGCAAACCTCATCAGCCTGTTTTTCAAGCGTGAAATATGCTTTGCCGCTGCTTTTGATTGAGGCGAGCAGAGCAGCAGTGTTGTCACATTCAACGCAAACCAAGCTTTCCTTCGGCTTATCTGCCTTGATTTTCGGTGCAGACTTCGCATCAAGATGAAGCTTATCAATCATGCTGAACATTTCAAGCTCGCTGAGGATTTTAACTGCTTCAAAATTATCCGTCGGTTTAATCACAAAGCTTTCGTAAGCGGTGTCGATTGGAGCTTCTCGGCTGATTGTGCCGAGGGTGTAGCTCAAAAATGCGCTGTCCTTGCCTGCGATGAGCTTTTTTCTTATGCCGTCTTTAATATCGATCGTGTCGATGTTTTCGTAAATATATTCAATCGAGCCGAATCTGCCGATGAGATCCTTTGCACCCTTTTCGCCGATTCCGGCAACACCCGGAATATTATCCGAGGAATCGCCCATAATCGCTTTGATGTCGATGAGCTGATGGGGAGTGACTCCGTAATCCTCGGCGATTTTTGCCTTGTCGTAATGTATTGTTTGAGGTCTGCCCATTTTTGTTGCTGTGAGCAAAACCGTAACGTTATCGTCAACAAGCTGTAAGCTGTCCCTGTCACCCGTTGCGATGAAGCAACTGTTTTCGCCGCTCTTTGCGGCAAGCGTGCCGAGAATGTCGTCAGCCTCCCAACCCTCACATTCGAGCAGGGTGTAGCCGAGGGCACGGAGAAGCTTTTTGAGCGTCGGCATCTGTTCGGCAAGCTCAGGCGGCATACCTTTGCGTTGAGCCTTGTAGCCGTCATACATCTTGTGGCGGAAGGTCGGAGCTTTAACATCGAAAGCGATTACAACGGCATCAGGCTCAACCTCATCGGTTAAGCGGAGCAAAATCGAAAGGAAACCGTAAATTCCGTTCGTGAATTTGCCGTCCTTGGTTGTGAGCAGTTTTATGCCGTAAAAAGCACGGTTGACGATGCTGTTGCCGTCAATAACCAATAGCTTCATTTTTCTTCCTCCGTTTGACTTATTGTAACTGAATGTGGTATATTAAGTAAGATTTATATAAAAAGGTGATTTGTTTGCAGATTAAAAATGTCGTTTGGAACGGTTCTGCGGCGCTTGCGCCGATGGCAGGCGTGGCGGATCGTGCGTTCCGTGAAATATGCGTTGAACACGGCGCAGGCTATACCGTGACCGAAATGGTCAGCGCAAAAGGGCTTTGTATGTGCGACCGAAAGAGCAGGGAGCTGCTTCAGCTCGGCGTGAATGAGAAGCCTGCTGCGGCTCAAATTTTCGGCGATGATCCCGAATATATGGCCAAGGCGGCTGAAAAGGTGCTTGAATTTAAGCCTGATATAATTGATATAAATATGGGCTGCCCGGCTCCGAAAATTTCTGGCAACGGTGGTGGCTCTGCGCTGATGAAAGAGCCTGCTCTTGCCGAAAAAATCGTTGAAGCGGTTGTTAAAGCCGTCGATATACCTGTTACGGTCAAAACACGAATCGGCTGGGATTTGGAGCATATAAACTGCGTTGAGCTTGCAAAGCGGTTTGAGAACGCAGGTGCGAGTGCAGTCACGATTCACGGCAGAACAAAGGTGCAGATGTATGCCGCACCGACTTATCCTGAGCAGATCAAGGCGGTTAGGGAGGCTGTCAATATCCCTGTTATCGCAAATGGCGATGTTGTTGACGGCGTTAGCGCAAGGGCGCTGATGGATTTGACAGGCTGTGATGCCGTTATGGTTGGCAGGGGCGCACTCGGCAGACCGTGGGTTTTCAGACAGATTAACGAGTTTTTGAATAACGGCGTTATTTTGCCCGAACCGAGCGTTGAGGAGCGTATGGCGGTGATGCTTTGCCACATTGAACGCCTTTGCGAATATAAGGGAGAGCATAAGGGTATGCTTGAAGCTCGCAAGCACGCCGCATGGTATATGAAAGGCATACACGGTGCGGCGGCTCTGCGTAAAGAAATTTGTGAACTGAAAACTATTGAAGATATTAAATCGATTGCTCAGCGTGTGATTCAATCAGCGGTTTGATTTTCGCTTTGAACACCTTCGTCGCTTGCCTGTGCAGGGGCGGAGGTGTATTTTTCTGCCCTTTTTTGTTGCAGAGCTTTGTTCAAATCTTTTTTGCTGATTTCGCTTTTTTCCGCTTTTTCTCCTTGAGGGAAGTAATCAACGCCCTCAATCGGCATTGGGCTTTTCTTTGCTTTAATTCCCTTGACGATGAGCGCAACAAGGAATACAACGGCGATTGCGATTGAAAGAAGCTGAGAAACTCTTAAAGAGCTTGAGCCGATATAGAGGCTGTCCGTGCGGAAGCCTTCGATAATTGCCCTGCCACAGCCGTAAAGCAAGCCGTATGTGAGGAAGAGCTGACCGCTGTATTTGCGGCATTTTTTGTAGATGAAGAGCAGGATAAACCAGCTTGCAATGCACCAAAGTGATTCGTAAAGGAAGGTTGGATGAACAGGGGAATAGGGGTCAACATTGACACCCAAATCGGCAAGGCTTGCCTGCTGAGAGAGCAGATAGTTCGTTGTCTTTTCGCTGATCATGCCCCAAGGCATATCCGTGTTTGTGCCGAAGGCCTCCTGATTTGCAAAGTTGCCCCAACGGCCAATGCCTTGACCGATGAGCAGGCTCATGCCTGCGCAGTCGAGCAAATTCATAAAGTTGAGGCCGTTGTGCTTGCAGGTTATGTAGGCGGCTAAAATCGCACCGATAATTCCGCCGTAAATTGCAAGACCACCGTTCCAGATTTGAACGATCTCGCCCAAATTCTGTGAATAGTAATCCCATTTAAAAATGACATAATAGAGCCTTGCGCCGATAATTCCGCCGAATGTGCCGAAAATCAGCACATCGACCATTTTGTCGAGGTTCATTTTCCATTTGTAAGCCATTCTGCCGCCCCAAAGCACAGCAAGCAGGAAGCCGAAGGCGATGATTGCGCCGTACCAGCGAATCGTTATATCCTTGCCGAAAACGCTGAACTGTGCCAAAATCGAGCTGACATTAAAGCCCTTTTCGAGGGCGGTAAAATAAACAGTTGTTGAATCCATAATTTTTCACCTTTATTCTATCGGTTTGATAACGGAGAGGGCACATTTATCCTCACGCATTGTGTTTGCCAAAACCTCTTCAACATCCTCTGCCGTAAGGGCTTGGTAAATCTCAATGTCGTCGAATACGCCGTTGCCGTCGAAATGAGCACCGACAAGGTCGTTGGCAAGCTCATCAATATCGTTGAACGCCATAACAGCTCTGCCGTAATGCTTGCGGCGGATTGTTTCAAAATCATCCCTGTTGATTCCGTTGGCTTTTAAGCTGCGGATTTCTTCCTTGATTGCCTCCGCAACCTTTTCAGGCTCTCTGCTCTCGCCGCTGAAAATCGTTGCGCCGTAGCCGAAGCCGACAAATTGTTCAAAGCCGAAGCTCGTGTTGATAATTCCGCTCTCAAGCATTCTTGTGTAAAGCGGTGAGGTCGTGCCTGCGATGATTTCAAGCAGAATATCTGTTGCGATTTTCTGCTTCAGAGTGCGCTTTGGCAGACCGTAATTCTCCTTAAAGCCAAATGAGAAAATCGGAGCGGCAACGCTGAGCTTTTCTTCAATATAGCTTTCGCAAACCTCATCGGGTTCTTCAATCGGTTCACGCTTGAAGTTGAATTCCTTGCTCGGCTTGAGCATTTCATCGCAAACGGCGAGCACCTCGTCAACATCAACATTGCCTGCAACGGCAAGCACCATATTGTTGAGGTTATAAAAATTATTGTAGCAATCATAGAGCGTTTGTGCGGTGATTTGCGCAATCGATTCTGTTGTGCCTGCAATGTCAATGCGAACAGGGTGGTTTTTGTAGAGCGCACGCAGGAGGTTGAACAAAACCTCCCAATCGGGAACATCCTTGTACATTGTGATTTCCTGACCGATGATGCCCTGCTCTTTTTGAACGGTCTGTTCGGTGAAATAAGGCGATTGAACAAAATCGAGCAGAATACGAAGCGAAGCGTTGAAATCGCCCGTACAGCTGAAAAGGTAGCAGGTTGAATCAAAGCTTGTGTAAGCGTTTGCGCTTGCACCTGTTTTTGCGTAACGGGCAAAAGCGTCAAGATCCTCGCTTTCAAAAAGCTTGTGCTCAAGGAAATGCGCAGTGCCCTCTGGAATATCGGTCAGCTTGCCGTCTTTATCGAGTATTTTTGTGTCAATCGAGCCGTAGTTCGTGCCGAAAACGGCGTAAGTGCCTGAGTAGCCAGCTTTGGGCGCAATGTAAATGTTCAGCCCTGTCGGATGAAGAATATGGAAGCATTTTTCATCAAGCAGTTCGTTATAAAGTTCGTTGATTTCCATTCGTCTGTCCTCCGTTATTCTTCGCTGCCGTTGCCTGCAAGCATATAAACCGTGTCGAGAGTGACGGCGCTTGCGGCGGCAATGACCTGCTCCCTTGTGATTGAAGCAATCTGCTTTGCGTATTCCTCCGGCGTGATGATTTCTCTGCCGAGCATTTGACCGCTGTACCAACGGCTCAAGCTTTCGGGCGTGTCTGCAACGGAGAGAATGAGCGTTGTCAAGCCTTTGATCGATGCATCAAGCTCCTCGTCTGTGAAGTTGCCGTTTTTCATATCGTCAAATTCCTTGAGAATTGCGTTGATTGCTTTTTCTTCATTCTCGTTTTCAATTCCGCTTTGAACCATAATCAAGCCCTTGCTTCTGTTGAAGCTTGCCGAGCAATAATAGCAAAGGCTCATTTTTTCACGGACATTGTTGAACAGCTTTGAATAAACACCGCCGCCGAACAAATCAGTCATAACCTTGATTGCATAGTAGTTGTCGTCCTCATCGGTCATGCCTGCTCTGAAGCCGAGAACAAGCTTGCCCTGCTTAACAGGCATTTCTTCACGGATTTTTCTGACCTCATCTGCGCTTGTGACAAATTCGGTGTGCAGGGGAGCAAGCTCACTGCGCTCAATGGCGGCAAACCTTTCAGCAAATTTTTTGCTGATTGCCTGTGTATCCATGCTGCCCGTTGCGCCGATATAAACGGTTGATTTGCCGAGCATATCGTTCCAAGCTTTTTTGAGGCGTGCGGCATCAACCGCCTTAATATCCTCAATTTCACCGCTTGCGCTCTTGGCATAAAGCTCGTTCTCGCACATAAGCTCGGTGCAACGCTTGAGCGCATAATAGCGCTTGTCGTTCAGCTCGCTTTCGATGCGCTCAATGCTGAGGCGTTTTTCCCTTTCAATGTCGCTTTCATCGAAGTTGCCGTCGGTGAAATTGGGGTTGAAGATAAGGTCGATGAGCAAATTCGTTGCCTCTGCGGAGATTTTTTCGCCGTCGAGAGAGAAGCGGTCCTCAAGTATTGTGACATTCAGAGCAAGCACCTGAGTTTCGCCCTGCTTGGCAATCGAAGCGTTGACCATTGCACCGTAGAGGTTAGCAAGCTTCTTGTTCATTGCGTTGATAGTCGGGTAGCTTTTGCTTGTTCTTTTAAGCAGACCTGGCAGGAGCGCCAAGGCAGCAGTATCGCCGTCAAGCGGAAGCGCAAATTTAACGGTAATCGTTGCAAGCTTAAAGTTAGCTTTTGTGTTGAGATTTAAAATTTTCAGTCCGTTGATCGGGCTTGTCGATTCAAAAGCGTAATTCATTTTTATAATCCCTTCAAAAAAAGAATATTCATATTATATTATATCACAAAT
>CAYQRS010000052.1:0-10185 GCA_964419825.1 uncultured Eubacteriales bacterium | reverse complement strand
GACAGCGTTCACACAATGGTTATGGATTTGGTGGAGCATTATCTTGATGAGTATCTCCCCGAAATTCAGGAAAAGGGCGGACTTTACAACTTCCTCAACGATATGCTTGACCTTGGAGGCTTGATTTCAGGTCTTCTCGGTGACGGCGTTAAATTTGCGGGCATTACGATTATCGGCAGCAAAAACGCAATGGGACTTATCAAAGACCTCTGCGCACAGCTTGACAAAGCCTATGTAAGCGACCGTGAGGGCTTGCTTGAATTGGTTTCGGGTCTGCTTGATGATTTGCTCGGAATTCAAGTTTCCGATGTTCCCTGCACAAAGTTCCTTGATACATACGGCTTCGGCGACAGCACAAGAGGCGGCAACCTCGGTGACCTTGTCGCAAGCGTTCTCGCTTATATGTACGGCGTTGGCGATACCCTTGAAGACGACGCATTTATGTGCGATGTTCTTGAAACCCTTGAAACAGGCGAAATCACAGATATTCTCATCGATGAGCTGATTTCAACCCTGCTTGATGATTTCATTATGGGCGAGCTTCTCGGCACGCTTGAATTGAACATCACCTCGGCATTCCCGTTCGGCACATTCGGTTCGGGCATTGTTCGAGTTCTTGATTTGGTTCTCCGTGTTGTCCTTTGGGGCGATACAAGCTTCAGCAATATTATCGACTTCGTTTTCGGTCTGCTCCAAAAGCTCGGCGTTTGGAATTACAGCAGCGTTAACGATATTCTTACCCACATTATGGATGAATACCTCACTCAGTCACAGCTTGAAACTGTTGACGGCGAGATTGCAAACTTCCTCAAAGATTTCTGCATGGATGACGGTCCTCAGGATGTTGATCCCACGCTTGAAGCAAATATCAACGGCGGCTATGAGGTTGAAGCAACTCAGGATAATCTCCGCCTGCCCTCAAATGTCAGTGTTACATTCGGCAAGGATGCTTCAAATTCAAGAATTATAAGCTGGTTCACAAAGCAGGGTGTAACAGGCACGGATATTCAGCTTGCGCTTGACCCGAACTTTGAAAATCCTGCGTCCAACAACATTAAAATCGATAAATCAACTGAGCTTGTTCGCCGTCAGTTCCCGGGCATCGATATCGGCATTATGGGCATCCTCACATACGAGTTCAATGTTAACCGCCATATCGTTAAGCTCGCAGGTCTTGAAGCAGGCAGAACCTATTATTACCGCATCGGTGATGCTAAGGCAGGCTTCTGGAGCAAGACTGCAACAATCACAACCGCAGATAACAGCGATTCATTCACATTCTTCCATGTAAGCGATTGTCAGGGCGGTATGGCAAGACATTATGAGAGCTGGAAGAACGTTCTCAGCACAGCCTTTGCAATGTACCCCGATGCTTCATTCCTTATGCACACAGGTGACCATGTTGACCACGGTGATAACTTCAACCAATGGAAATGGATGTTCAACTACGGCTCGGATTACCTTATGAGCAGCGTTCTTATGCCCACAGCAGGTAACCATGAGGAAAAGGGCACAAATGCAATCACAAACAACTTCGTTCTTGCCGATTATCCCGAACAGGATACTGAAGAGGGCGTTTACTATTCATTCGATTACAACAATGCTCACTTCATCGTTCTCAACTCCAACAACCTCAACAAGGACGAGGGCTTGAGTGACGATCAGATTGCTTGGCTGAAGGCTGATGCCGCCGCAAGCGATGCAGAGTGGAAGGTTGTTTCGCTCCACAAGGGCGTTTATACAAACGGCTCTCACTTTGATGATGACGATGTTATTGCAATCCGTGCTCAGCTTGCAACGCTTATGCCTGAGCTTGATATTGACTTGGTTCTTCAAGGTCACGACCATGTTTACCTGAGAACCGATGCAATGAACCAAAACCAAGAGGTTGAGGTTTATGAGATGTCCGTTTCAAACAACGGTAAGCAGTACACCGCAAAGGTTAACCCCGACGGCACAATTTATGTTATCGACGGTTGCTCAGGTGTTAAGTTCTATCAGACAAAGGACGAAACCGAAACCGATGCACTCTTCCCGAGAGCAGAAAAAATCTTCGATGCAACAATGCCCGTATTCAGCGCAATCCAGATAAAGGGCAACACCCTTTATTTCAACGCTTACGGCGTAACCGATAACGGCACGGTCGATATTGATTCGTTCGCTATCGTTAAAGATGCTTCGATTGACACACCGAAATTCGAGGGCAACAAAAAGAACCCCTTGGCAAGCATTTTCGGTAAGGCAGCATAAAAACAAAAAAAATCTCCTCGGTTGGCATGATGCTGACCGAGGAGTTCTTTTATGCAAAAATGCGGGATTGGGACGATTTTGGGCAAACAAAAAAGCACTCCCGAAGAAGTGCTTTTTGTGGAGCTGCTAGGCAGACTCGAACTGCCGACCTCATCCTTACCAAGGATGTGCTCTACCACCTGAGCCATAGCAGCAAATGTGGCGACCCGGAACGGGCTCGAACCGTCGACCTCTAGCGTGACAGGCTAGCGTTCTAACCAACTGAACTACCGGGCCACATTTTGCGGTTGTATTCACAACGAATGATATTATAACTTTTAATAATAAAAATGTCAATACCTTTTTACAAAAAAATACGGATTGCACCGTTAAGCGCAATCCGTATGAATGGTTCAGCTATTTATTATTGCTTCTTGCTGAGGATGAACAGGCAAGCACCTGCGCCTGCAACGGCAACAACGATAACTGCGATAACAACGATTTTCTTAACATTAACGCCGCTTTCTTCCTCAACCTCTGTTGTGGTTTCTTCAGCGAATGTGTATTCGATGTATGTCGGTGTTGTCATTTCCTCAAGTGTGGTTTCTTCAGTTGTGGTTTCGGCTGTTGTGCCGACTGTTGCATATTGGTATTTCTTTGTTGTGGTCTTTTTCTTGGTTGTTGTGACCTTCTTGGTTGTTGTAACCTTCTTGGTTGTTGTGGGGCGCTCGTCGCGAGTAACAACGGGGGGAACGTTTGTTGTTGTTACCTTTGAATCGGGCTTTTCTGTTTTATCGTCTTTCTTTGTGGTTGTAGTGCTGTCGTCTTTTTTTGTGGTTGTGGTGCTGTCATCCTTCTTGGTGGTTGTGGTGCTGTCGTCTTTTTTTGTGGTTGTGGTGCTGTCGTCCTTCTTGGTTGTTGTGGTGGGAGCAACAGTTGTTGTGGGGGCTTTGGTCGGATCTGTGAGCTCAATGCCATCTGCTGCCGAAGAGTTGAACATAAGTGCTGTTGTGCTGAAAATCATAACCGCAGCACAGAGCAATGAAAGAACTTTTTTCATTGGTGTTTATCTCCTTGCTTTAATTATTTATCGGTATATTCCGATAATTTATCATAATTATATCACAAAGAATATTATAGTCAACAGGAATTACGAAAAAAGTTCAAAAATTGTTAACAATTTTACCGTCACAAAGCTCGTAAATCGGCAATATTTCCGTTTTGACATAATCCGTCAACGCTTCCTCTGTGTTGCAAAGCACGCCGTCAATGACCTTTTCAAGCAGGATGTGCAGGATTTTGCCGATGTCCTTTTGGCGAAACAGCTTGAGCGAAGCAATATCGCTGCCGTTGAGCGCAAGGCGGCTGAGGGCGTAACATTCTTGACCTTGCTCGATTTGAGTTATCAGCCTTTTACACTCCTCGCTCGATTGTGCTTTGCCGATTATTTTTGAAAATTCAACCTGCCGCAAAGCGTTCTCAAAGCCAAGCACATTCATCAGCCGCTTCAGTTCAGGCTTATTCGGGCGAATCGGCAGATGAGCATAGTCGAGCATATCCTTTACCGCCTTGATGCTTGCGTTGTCGTACCGCATCGCCTTGAGCATTGCGGCGGCGGTTTCGCTTTCGGTTCGGCTCAGCATAACGGCAAGACGCAGGTGCAGATTGCAGGGTGCTTCTTCGAGCAGCTCGGTCGGTATTGCGGCTTCGGGAAAAATTTGCTCGAAAACCATCGGAAACTCTCTCATAACAGGTGCAGCGCTGCCAAGGAGAAGCTTGTTCATTTCTGCCGTAATGCGCTCGGCAGAGATATTTTTGAGCAGGTGGTATTTGAGGCGTATTGCCTTGGCTGTTTTTTCTTCAAGCTCAAAGCCGAGCGTTGCTGCAAAACGCAGGGCACGCATAATCCGCAGTGCATCCTCATCAAAACGCTTTTGCGCTTCGCCGACACAGCGTATCAGCCCTTGCTCAAGGTCTGCCCGACCGCCGTGCAGGTCTGTGATTTTGCCGTTTTTGTCCATCACCATTGCGTTAACGGTGAAATCCCTGCGGCATAAATCCTCCGCAAGGCTTCTTGTGAAATCAACGCCCGACGGATGGCGGTTATCAAGGTAAGCTCCCTCAATGCGAAAGGTTGTTATTTCAATCGGTTTTTCAATAATAACTGTAAAGGTTCCGTGCTTTACTCCTGTGGGAACAGTGCGGTAATCGGCGAAGCAACGCTGAACCTCCTGCGGCAGGGCAGAGGTGCAAACATCCCAATCAAACGGCGTTTTGCCAAGCAAGCTGTCACGCACACAGCCGCCTACGGCATACGCCTCAAAGCCGTTTGTTTCCAAGGCTTCAAGCACTTTTACAACATAGCGTGGCATTTTGATTTCCATTTTGCACTTCTTCTCCTTTCGGGCGGATTTTTTCGGTTCAACTGTAATTATACCACATCGGAGCGAATTGAGCAATAGATGCCAATGCTGTAAAGCTAATTGACTTTACGATGCTTTGAATTTTATTATACTCCGCCGCATATAAATAGCTGTGAAATAATCAGAAAAAAGGAGCTGTTATTTATGCCGAGCGTTTATTTAAGCCCGTCAACGCAGGAAAATAATTTGTATGTAATCGGTGGTACAGAGGAATATTATATGAACCTTATTGCTGATGCAATGGAGCCGTACCTCGAAGCAAGCTCAATCAGCTTCGGGCGCAACACCCCCGATATGACTGCCGCTTCTTCAATCCGTCAGGGCAATGCAGGCGGCTATGATCTGTACCTTGCGATTCACTCCAACGCAAGCCCCGATAATATGTACGGTCAGCTTACGGGTACAGATGTTTTTTACTATCCGACAAGCACGAACGGCAGGCGCTTTGCCGAAATCATTGCCGCAAACTTCCGCCAAATTTATCCGAACCCCGATTTGGTTGATGTCAGGGCAACAACTGCACTCGGCGAGGTTCGCCAGCCCACAATGCCCTCGGTTTTGGTGGAGGTTGCCTACCACGATAACCGAGAGGATGCGGATTGGATTGTTGACAACATTGATACGATTGCCCGTGCGCTGGCGAAAAGCGTTGCCGAATATTTCGGTGTGCCTTTTGTCGAGCCTATTGCGACGCAGACAGGTACGGTGAGCGTTGAAAGCGGCAGGCTGAACATCAGGGCACGCCCCTCAACAACCGCACCAATCGTTGCAAGAGCCGCTAACGGCGAAAAGGTGCTTGTTCTCGGCGAGGATAATGATTGGTACCGTGTCGATTACGGCGGCAGAGATGGCTTTGCCGCAAAGCGATATATAATTATCGGCTCCTGATTTTGCTCAGTGCGCCTTTTTCAAGGCGTGAAACCTGCGCTTGCGATATTCCGACCTCGTCGGCAACCTCGACCTGAGTTAAGCCACGCATAAATCTCAGCGTTAAAATCCTCTTTTCTCTTTGTGAGAGATTATCAATCGAATCACGCATCATAATTTCATCGATCCAGCCCTCGTCATCGCCGTTGTCGCCGATTTGATCGCAGACATAGATTGTGTCGCCGCCGTCGTTGTAAACAGGCTCGTAAAGGCTCACGGGGTCAACGATTGCCTCAAGCGCAAGCACGACATCCTCCTTTTGCAAGCCCATTTCCTTGGCAATTTCTTCAACGGTCGGCTCTCTGCCGTTTTCGTTTATCAGCTTTTCCTTGACTTGAATTGCGTGGTAAGCGGTGTCACGCATCGAGCGGCTGACTCTAATCGGCGTGTTATCTCGCAAATATCGGCGAACCTCGCCCGCAATCATCGGCACGGCGTAGGTGCTGAATTTTACGGGCTGATTGAGGTCGAAATTATCGATTGCCTTAATCAGCCCGATACAGCCGACTTGAAAAAGATCGTCCATATTTTCGTTGCGGTTTGTGAAACGCTGAATAACGCTCAGCACAAGGCGCAGATTTCCGCTGACCATTTCGTCCCGTGCGCCGCTGCTGCCCTCACGGCATTTTGCCAAAAGCTCACGCTTCTCTTTTTCCTTGAGCACCTTGAGCTTCGCTGTGTTAACTCCGCATATCTCCACTTTGTTGAACTGCATTGCCTCAACCTCCTGCAAAGGAGTATTGACAGTGCGGTTCTTTTTTATGATTTTAATTCGGTGGTATTTTTTGCATATTGCCTTGCCTGCTGTTTTATATATATCTATCTTGAAAAATACAAATAAAAATGATATATTAAAAGAAATAACAATTATAATTTTAATCGGCGGTATTGCGATGAACTGTGATTTCGGCAATCTGAAAATTACGGCAGAGGGCGAAGCGGCTCAAAAGGCGGCTCAGCTTTTTGCCGATGAGGTGCTTCTGCGTGGCTGTGCCTGCAACGGCGGCGGAGAGGCGCAGGTTCACTTTGCCGTTGATTCGAAAATTACCGATAAGGATTCCTACCGCATTGAGCTTGTCGGCACTTCGTTGAGCATTTTTGCCTGCGGAATACGGGGCTTGATTTACGGCTATTCGCTGTTTTTGCGCAAATGTGTTGTCTGCGGCGGCAGTCTGATTTTAACGCAGGATATTTCAGGTGCTTATTCGCCGAACAAAAAAATTCGCGGTCACCAATGCGGCTACCGAACCTGCTCCAACACCTACGATGCTTGGGATAAAGCAAGATACCGCCGCTTTTACCTCGATATAATGGCGTTTGGCTCGAACACCTGTGAGCATATACCGAACGCCGAATTTGACGAAAATAATCCGCTTATGCGCTCTGCTCCGTATGAAGCTGCGATTTGGGGCAGCGAGCTTGCGAAGGAATTTGATATTGATGTTTCATTCTGGTATCCGAATGACGATGAACAGAGCGAAGCTGAGGCTTTGGCAGAGCGAGAACGCTTTTTTGCCGAAGTGCCGAGGCTGCAATATTTCTTTCCACCCGGCGGCGACCCGGGCGAAATGAACGGCGATGATTTTGTTGAGCGCTGTGTGAAGCTTTCTGCGGTGATGAAATCGCATTTCCCCGATGCGCAAATGTGGCCCTCAGCACAAGCACCCCATTCAAAGCCGAATTGGGGCGAGGATTTTATCCGTGAAATGGAAAAGCTGCCTAACGAAATTGACGGAGTTATTGCAGGTCCGAACCACGCCTTTGCTCTGCCTGAATTGCGGCGCAGGCTTCCAGAAAAATATCCGATACGCTTTTATCCCGATATAACGCATAACCTGCGCTGTGAATATCCTGTCCATTATGAAGAGGATGATTGGCATTACGCCCTCGCTTCAACCCTAAGCCGTGAGAGCATCAATCCAAGACCGCTTGAATTTGCACGCCTTTATTCTCAGACAGAACCGTTTGTTATCGGCTCGGTCACTTATTCGGAGGGTGCGAACGACGATGTTAACAAGATGCTTTGGGGGAATTTTGATTATTTCGGCTCTGCCGATGTGAGAGAAGCGTTGCTCGATTACGCTCGGTTCTTTATTTGGCAGGGCGATGCCGAAAAAATTTCCGATGCGATATTAGGCTTGGAGCAAAATTGGGTGGGCGACCCGAAGGATAATTCGCAAATTGATCGAACTCTTGATTTGCTCGAAGCGCAGGAGAAGCTTCACCCACAGCTTAACGGAAATTGGCGCTTCCTCTCGCTCTTGTTCAGGGCAAGGTGCGATAAGCTTGTTGCCTTGCGCCGAAAAAGCGAGCTTGATTTAATCAAAAAAGCAAGGCGCTTTGCCGATGAAAACGATTTTGATTCGGCTTTGAAAATTTTAAAAACAGATTTTTCCTATGATTATTATATCCTGCGTGCTTCGCTCGATCAGCTTGCCGCAAGGCTGTTTGATTTGATTGGGCTTCAGCTCGACACGGAGCATTATCACGCTTCGGCTTGGGAGCGTGGCGCAACGCTGGATACGCTGGATCGTCCCGTGACGGATAGGCTTTGGCTGCTCAACCGCTTTGCGGAGGCAGAGGGCAGAGCCGACAGAGATGAATTTTTGCACAGGGTCTTTGAACGCAACCGAGTCGGTAAAGGCGAATGTTATTTTTCTTTTGCCGAGCAGGGGCTTGCTGCCTTGGGCGAAAAGCAGAGCGGCGAATTTTATATGGATTATCAAGGCGACAGACCGAATGTCAACAACGGCTCCGTGCCGATGTGCGTGCTTAAATGCTTTGACCATTTTTCGCTCCGTTGCAATCTTGGCGGCTTTGAAAAATGTGATTACAAAATGCGTGTAACATATAAAGCGACCAAGCGCCATACCGATAGCTTTTGCATTAAGGCAAACGGCAGGGTGATTTTTAGCGGCGATTTCTATGGCGAAAAAGATGAACGCTTCGAGAGAGAAATGCTTTCGGATAACTACACCTGTGCGGTTTATTCCCTGCCGCAGGAGGTTTTTGAAAACGGCAATCTGCGTCTTGAATGGAGCGAGGAGTCTTATGGCGTAATAGTCAGCGAATTTATGATTTATAAGGAGAGCGGATATGGAAAAAATCAGTGTTGAAAAAATGCGTTTTGTCGATTCCTACGGCAGAGAGCGCATTTTTAACGGCGTTAACATCTGTGACAAAGGTATTAACGATGAAACCGATGTTAAGAAAAAATACACCTATTCCTATCCTCAACAGATGTATGACTATCTTGCCGCTCACGGCTTTAATATCGTTCGCTTGGGAATTACTTGGGCGGCAATCGAGCCTGAGCCTGAGCAATATAACGATGAATATATCCAAGCCGTAAGGGTTATGATGAATGAACTGCATAAGAGAGGAATATATGTTTACCTCGATATGCATCAGGATTTGTTTTCGGGCAATATTTATCAATGGGGCGACGGTGCGCCTTATTGGGCTTGCCTGAGTGACGGACATCCGTATAAAAAAATCAGCCTTGTTTGGGCTGAAGGCTATTTTTGGGGCAAGGGCGTTCATGCCTGCTTCGATAATTTTTGGGCTAATAAGGATTGCCTCGGCAAGGGCATTTTGGATAGGTTTGCGGATATGTGGGCTTATGTTGCCGAAAAGCTCGGCGATCATCCTGCGCTGTTCGGCTTTGATATGTTTAATGAGCCTTATCTCGGCAAGGATGGCGGCAGGGTTTTTCGCAAAATCGTTGCAAAGGCAGTTTCAACAACCCTGACGGATAAGCGCATCAAATTCGGCAAGCTTATAAAAAGCGCCGTTAAAGCCGATTTGCCTGCAATTCTGGAGCAGTATAACGGCGATGTGCTGAAAAAAATCGTTTCGGTCGGTGCGGATATTGTGGCTGATTTTGACCGCAAGCGTTATACACCGTTTCTCAACAAAACTGCCGCCGCAATCAGAGAAAAAACGCAGAACGGAATAATGTTCATTGATAACTGCTATTATTCCAATATGTCGATTCCCTGCAAGGCAGGTCCAATCGTTTGCAACGGTAAGCGTGAGGAAAAGAGCTGTTATTCTCCGCACGGCTACGATTTGTTTGTTGATACTCCGCTTTACAGGTATGCCGATAATTCACGCATTGATGCAATCTTCGGCGAGCACGCCGCCGTTCAGCAGAGGCTTGAAGCTCCTGTGATGGTTGGCGAGTGGGGCGGTCATTACGGCGGTGATACGCTTTGGCATCCGCATTTGCACCACATTCTCCACTTTTTTGATGAGCATAAATGGAGCAACACATATTGGTGCTTTTACGAGGGGCTGATGGGTGACCCTGTTATCGACCTGCTGGACAGACCTTATCCGCAGGCGGTCAGCGGCAATATCGAGCGATATGAACACAGCCGTGAGGATAATTCGTTCACGCTTGAATACAGGCAGGATGATTTCTTTGCCGAGCCGACCTTGGTTTATCTGCCGTCGTTGCCAAAAGCGGTATCCTGCACGGGAGATTACAAAATCAACCTGCGTGAACACGGCAACGGCTGCGTGCTGGAAATGCGAACGGGCACGGGTAAGCACAGCTTGAGGGTTGAATTATAATCGGTTATATGATTTAATAATCATATAT
>CAYQRS010000051.1:0-10309 GCA_964419825.1 uncultured Eubacteriales bacterium | reverse complement strand
TTCGTAAAAACGGATATAAACAGTTAATAACTAAAAGTTATTTAGGATAAGTTTTAAAATTAGAGGATAATCATAAAAAGCAATCAAACAAAGATTGAGTTAAAAAGTCGAAAATGCCCATATCAAGCCAAACAGAGCCATAATCACAATAGTCAAAGCAATTAGAAGCAAACTATTTAAAAAACGCTTTTCCTCTCCCCTCAGTTATCCAAAACAGTAATTTTGTCTAACTCGTAATTTAATTTTAACATAAAGATAATTATTTGTCAACTAAAAAGGCACCGATAATCTCGGTGCCCTGTTTGCTTAGGTAAAATGTTATTTTTCACTGAGGAGCTTTGAAAGCTCATCCATAAATGTGTTAATATCTTTAAACTGACGGTAAACGGATGCAAAGCGAACATAAGCAACCTCATCAATCGCTTTAAGCTTATCCATTGCAAGCTCACCGATATAAACGGAGGTTATCTCACGGTCGAGCGAATTCTGAATTGTCTGCTCGATGCTGTTGACAGCTTCATCGATTTGAGCAAGAGAAACGGGACGCTTCTCACAAGCACGAAGCAAGCCGTTGAAGAGCTTTTGCTTATCGAAAGGCTCTCTTGATTTATCTTTTTTAACAACAATAATCGGAACACTCTCGATGATTTCGTATGTTGTAAATCTTTTGGCACATTTTATACATTCACGGCGACGGCGGATTCTTTCGCCCTCGTCGGTCGGCCTCGAATCGATAACCTTACTTTCTTCATAACCGCAAAAAGGACACTTCACTATATCACTTCCCAAATTTAATTAAGCTAATTATAACATTATATTGTGGTCTTGGCAAGAAAAATTTACATTATTTTGTCAAGTTTTTCAGCGGCAAGTTTGATTTGTTCGCCGTTGATGAAATTCCGTCTGTATAATTCAATTATGTATTCGCCGTTAAAGCCACAGCTTTTCAGGTTGGTAATCAACTGCGAAAAATTGAATTCGCCCTCAAACGGCGGCAGACAATCACAAGCGTTATTATAATCACTGATATGTATATGTGAAATTTTATTGCCAAACAATTTAACGAATTCGTTGGGGTTCTCCCCTGCCCTGCGGCATTGCTTAATATCCAAAATCATTGAAAAATCTTCACCGATATAATCATTCAGCTTTTTCATAAAATCAATTGACTGACTTTTGTGGTTAACAACATTTTCTTGTGAAAGCTTAACTCCAAAGGCTTCACCAACTTGTGCAAGGATTGCGTAACGCTCGAAATAATCCTCATCTTCAATTTCCGCCTTATCAAGGCATCCGTGCAAAACAAGATTTTTTGCACCCAAGCGAGCCGCAAAATCATAATAGCTTTTATAATATTCAACCGTATCCTGAAACCGTCTTTTGTACGTACCGAAAAGACAAAAGGTTTCCGCAAAAGAGGTATAAGGATGAACCGTGCAAACATCAAGACCGTAAAAATCAACGGTATTTTTGATCTCACCGAAAAGCGGAGTACGCATTTCGGAATCCGAATTGACAAAAATCTCGATTGTTTTAAAGCCAATCTTACCACATTCGGCAATTGCATTTTCGGTTTCGAGCTGATAAAAACAAGCGCTTGACATTGCGGTTTTCATATCCAAAGCCCCCATCAGGAAAGATTTACAGTTTGAAATTTCACAAATAATATATTAGAATTATTGCGGTGATGAAAATGAAAAACATTAGGACAATTTTCAAATCTATGCCGCAAGGTGCAGGCTTACTGCTTCACATTGCTTCGGCTCTGCTGCTTTCGCTGATAATGGTCTCATTCGCTTGCTATTTCTTTGCCGATTTGACAGGCTGTTATTACGATGCAAAAGCATTGAGCCTCGAATTGATTATCTTACTGCGTTCAAGTGCATTTATTATGTTTCTCGGCATAATCACGCTAAACCGCCTTGAATTATCTTGACTTTTTCATCCATTGGGAGTAAATTGAAATAAATCAATTTGCAAAGGAGAAAATTATGGTTAAGCATATTGTATTCTGGAAAGTCAGAGATGATGAAAACAAGCAGGCCAACATGGAGCACATGAGAGAGATTTTGACCGCTCTCGTCGGCAAGGTTGACGGACTCATAAGCGCCGAGGTCGGCTTCAATTTCAACCCGAAAGGCTATGATTTGGCACTGTACAGCCTTTTTGAAAGCAGTGAAGCACTTGACGGCTACCAAATTCATCCCGAACATCTGAAGGTTAAGGAATTTGTTCATTCCGTTATTACCGACAGATGTGTTGTGGATTACAACATTTAAATTTCATTGCTTTGTTGCGGCGGAAATAAATCCGCCGCTTTTTTATTTCATCAAAATATCCTCAGGCAAAATCGGCAAGCTTCTGAACCTTTTGCCTGTTGCGTTATAAACAGCATCGGCTATTGCGGGAAGCGGAGTGTTGATTACAACCTCACCAATCGATTTAGCGCCGAACGGTCCCTCACTCTCATAGCTGCTTTCAAATTCGACATTGATTTTGCCAAAATCCAAACGAGTCGGTATTTTATACTGCATCAGCGAATTTTCGATTACCCTGCCCTGCTGAGTGTAGCTTATATTCTCGCTAAGCACCATGCCGATGCCTTGGAGAATTCCACCTTCCGCCTGAACCCTTGCCAAATTCGGGTTTATCGGAGTTCCGCAATCCACACAAGCATCGAACTCAATCACCTTTGTTTGACCTGTTTCAAGGTCGGTTTCAAGCTCAACAGCGCCAACCATAAATGGCGGCGGCGAAATGTTGGATGTATGGCTTTGGCTGACTGTCAAAGAAATATCATTGCCGCACATTGATGATGTTGCGATTTCAAAAAGAGTTACCTCTTTGCCGTTTGATAAGCATTTGACTGTTTTACCGTCAAATTCCGTATCAGCAACATCACAGTCGAGAATTCTCGCACCAAGGCGGCAAATCCTGCTGCGCAGTTCTGTTGCGCAAAGCTCAACCGCTTTACCCGTAACGTATGTTGTGCTTGATGCATAAGAGCCTGAATCATAAGGCGATGAATCCGTATCGGCACCGAAAACTGCAATATCATCAAACGAGCAATCCAAAACCTCAGCGGCAATCTGAGCCAAAATTGTATCACAGCCCGTGCCCATATCAGCCGCACCGATTATGAGGTTATATATGCCCTCATCGCCCAATTTTAGCGTTGCCGAGCCGACATCAACGCTTGTTATGCCTGAGCCCTGCATCGCCATGCCCATACCGACAGAGCGAATTTTGTTAGGAGCAACCATATAATTTGGATATTTTTTATCCCAATCAATCATCTCACGCACTTTTTTAAGGCATCTGTCGAGGGCGCAGCTTGTGTTGACCTGTCCGTAATAAGCAGGCATAATCTGACCTTCACGAACGATATTTTGTTCACGCAAATCAATCGGATCTCTTTTTAAAATTGCAGCAAGCTCATTAACGGCGGATTCAACCGCAAACAAGCCCTGAGTTGCACCGTAGCCCCTGTAAGCACCGGCCGACATACGGTTGGTATAAACAACATCGCTGACAAATCGGAAAGCATCGGTCTTGCCATAAAGCGGAATTGATTTATGACCTGATAAGCCAACGGTGGTCGGACCGTGTTCGCCGTACGCACCCGTGTTTGAGAGAGTATAAAGGTCGATAGCTTTGATTGTGCCGTCATTCATCGCACCAAGGCGTACGTGCATTTCCATTTCATGTCTTGGTGAAGAAGCAATCATCGATTCTTCACGGCTGAAAATAATCATCGACGGCTTTTTTGTTTTCCACGTTACAAATGCGGGATAAATTTCCGAAACCGCTGTTTGCTTCGCACCGAAGCCTCCGCCTATTCTCGGCTTGGAAACACGGATTTTCGATTTCGGAATACCGAGGGCATTGGCTACGATTCTCCTGCAATGGAATACGATCTGAGTGGCACTGACAATGTTTAATCTGCCATAGGTATCGATCGTGCAGAAGGTTCTGAAGGTTTCCATCATCGCCTGCTGATTGGCCTTTGTGTGATAAACACGATCCACCACAACATCACATTCGCTTAATACTTTCTCAATGTCACCCTCACCACATTCATCGTGGGCGCAGAGGTTGCGTTTATTATCTGCGCCGACAGGGCAAAGGCTTTCCCAGCTTTCTTCGGGATGAACGAGTATTTCGTTATCCAACGAATCGTGCATATCAAGAATAGCAGGAAGAATTTTGTATTTAACTTTTATAAGCTTCAAGGCTTTGTCAACCGATTTTTCGTCTTTGCCTGCAACAATAGCAACAGTATCGCCAACAAATCGAACGTGTTTATCGATAATGAGCCTGTCATAAGGGCTTGGTTCGGGATAGGTTTGACCTGCAAGAGTAAACCTGCGTGCGTTTTCGGGAATATCGTGATGAGTGAAAATTGCTTCAATGCCAGGAACTTTCATCGCAACAGCAGTATTGATTTCTTCAATAAGAGCATTGGCGTGCGGAGAACGGAGCAGCTTTACAACAAGGCAATCTTTTGGTGCAATATCCTGCGTATAAACAGGCTGACCCGTAACAAGCTGCATAGCATCTTTTTTGCGAAATGGCTTGTTCACTGATTTCATTTGCTGTTCTTCCTTTTCAAAAATTCTTTGATACCCCTAAGCTGACCTTCATATCCTGAACAGCGACAGAGATTGCCTGCAAGGTATTCTTTGATTTCATCGTCGGTAGGATTGGGGTTTTCGCGCAAAAGCGCAATTGTGTTCATAATAAAGCCAGGGTTGCAAAATCCGCATTGCTCAGCACCTTGGTCGGCAACAAATGCGCCGAATTCAGCCGCTTCCTCTTGCAGTCCCTCAAGCGTAACAACGTTTTTACCATCTAAACCTGCAACAAGCATTGAGCAGGAAAGCACGGGCTTATCATCAACAAAAACCGTGCAAAGACCACAGTTTGAGGTTTCGCAGCCTCTTTTAACAGAATAGCAGCCATGCGCACGCACAAAATCAATCAAAAGCATATCGGGTGCTATATCATCCGTAATCTTTTTGCCGTTCAAATTCAAATTTACAATCATTTTTCATCCTCCAAGGCAGCTACGGCACGCTTAGCAAGCACGCTGACAAGCTTTGTGCGGTATTCCTTACTGCCACGCATATTTGAGCCTGTTTCAATATCGGCAACGGCTCTTTGAGCAATCTCCTGCACTCCTAAATCAAAATCATATTCTTTAGCAACAGCCTTGTGCGGTCTTGCGCCGAAGCAGAGTTTAATTTTGTTGCCCGTGCGGTTTGCACAGCAGGTCAAAACAGGAAAATCCGTCTTTGCAATTCTGACAGATTGATAGTTATATTTGCTCTGCGTTTTGTTTATGATTATGCTAATCAAAATATCACGGTCAGGCTTCATATTGATAAAATCAGCCAAAGGAATTATGCCGCCCTTATAAAGCTCGACATAAGAATCCATTCCCAAAAAGAGCGTGAGAACATCAGAAAAGCCGTATCTGCCGAAGATACTGCCGCCAACCGTTGCAAGATTACGGAACTGCACTCCGACAATAGATTTGAGGGCTTCACTCGCCGCATTGTTGGAATAGATGTTGAACGCTTCATTCGTCTCAAGCTCACGGAGCGTTACCATAGCGCCGATTCTGAACATATATTGACTTTCTTCGATTCTGCTTAAAGGAAGGGCGCTCAAATCAATGAGGGTATCGTAGCTTCTGTTATTCATCTTCAGCCAAAGCATACCGCCGATTATTTTGTTGCTCTTTTTTTGATTAAGCTCATAAGCCTGCTGAAAGCTCTCTGCTTTTACATAGTTTTTTGCGCTGAACATCGCAATGCTCCTTTATTATAATTCTTATAAGATTTTAACACATATTGTTCGTTTTTTCAATATTTACTTGTAGTCAGGCAATAATTATGTTATAATCCATTGTAGTTTTAAAACTACAACGAAAAAACAAAGGAGAAGAAAATTATGAAAAAACTGATTTCGTTATTACTCGTTTTATCAATGGTTTTTGCGTTCGTCGGCTGTTCACAAACTAAGCCCGACGCTTCTGAAACAACAAAAGCAGAAGCCACAACCGTTCAGCAAACTCAGTATCCCTTAACCGTAACTGACCAGCTCAACCGCAAGGTCACGATTGAAAGCGAACCCAAAACGCTTGTCAGCGGTTATTATATTTCCACAAGCATCATTATCGCTCTCGGCTTAGAGGACAAGATGGTAGGCATTGAGGCTAAAGCAGGCAAGAGAAACATCTATAAGCTCAGCGCACCCCAGCTCATCGACTTGCCAAATGTCGGCACAGCAAAGGAATTTGACCTTGAGGGCTGCGCCGCACTCAACCCCGACCTTGTCATTCTGCCCGCAAAGCTCAAAAATGTTATCCCCTCACTTGAACAGCTCGGCATCACAGTTCTTGCCGTTAACCCCGAAAACGACGATCTTTTGGTTGAAGCGGTTAAATTCATTGCCGCCGCAACAAACACCAATGAAGCTGCAACAAAGCTCATTGATAATATCACGAAGCTCGAAGCTGATCTGACAACAGAAATCTCCGCTTCATCATCAATGCCGACAGTTTACCTTGCAAGTAACTCATCGATTCTTTCAACCGCAAGCAAGGGTATGTACCAGAACAGCCTTATCGAAAAAGCAGGTGGCGTAAACGTTGCCGCAGAAATCGATGACAGCTATTGGTCAGATGTAAGCTATGAGCAAATTGTAAAATGGAACCCTGAATACATAATTCTTGCAGCAGAGAGCGAATACACGGTTGAAAGCGTACTCAACGATATTGCTCTTAAGGATGTTAACGCTGTCAAAAACGGCAAGGTTTACAAAATGCCAAACGACATTGAAGCTTGGGATTCACCTGTTCCCTCTTGCATCCTCGGTTCGCTTTGGCTTGCAAGCGTTATTCATAGCGACCTCTATTCAACAGATGATTACAAAACAGCCGTAATCGATTTCTACGAGACCTTCTACGGCTTTACTCCCGAAAAAATCAGCGATTAAGAGAAACCTATTATGAAAATCAAGAACAGAATTGCCAATAACACCATTATTTTCTGCGCCATATTGACCGTTGCTTTCGCCGCTGTTTCACTGCTTGTCGGCAAATTTCCGCTGACATTCGGCGGTTTATTGAGCGGCGACGAAATGCAGATGAGAGTATTTTTAACTCTGCGTTTGCCAAGAACGGTTATGGCTCTTGTTTCGGGCTTTGTGCTGGGCGTTGCAGGCACGGTTTATCAAACTGTTTTTCGCAACCCATTGGCCGCCCCTGACATTATCGGTGTTGCAGGCGGCGCAAGTGCAGGCGCTGCCGTGGCAATTCTGTTCTTTTCTTCTTCGCTTATTGCAACTACCCTAACTTCATTTGCGGGCGCAATAACCGCCGTTTTGCTGTGCTTAGGTATATCGGCAATAATCAAAAACAAGCAGTCCTCAACTGTTGTTTTGGCAGGCATTGCCATCAACGCAATTGCTCAAACAGTTTTGATGTTTCTCAAGCTTGCGGCAGATCCTGAGAAAGAATTGGCATCGATTGAATACTGGATTATGGGCAGTCTAAACGCAATCACGATCAACAAATTGCCTTTGACGCTGGTTATCAGCTCGGTCAGCGTTTTGGCGCTATTTTTGCTGTACAGGCAAATTCTTCTTCTCTCCGTTGACACAGATGAAGCAAAAATGCTTGGCGTTAATATTGAAAGAATGAGACTCGCCGTTCTTTTGCTCGCAACGCTTGCTGTTTCAAGCGTTATCAGCGTTACGGGTATTATCAGCTTTGTCGGACTTTTAGCGCCGCATATTGCAAAGCTGATAATAAAAAAGCAAACCGTTGCCACAATGCTGATGAGTGGAATTATCGGCAGTCTGCTTTTGATTATTGCGGATATTCTTGCACGCAGTGTTGCACAAAATGAACTGCCTGTCAGCATTTTCACTTCGTTATTGGGCGCACCTTTCCTTATTTATTGGTTAGTGAGGAAGAACAATGTTTAAAGAAGCAGAAATCAAAAACCTATCCGTCAGCTACGGCAAAAAGACGATATTGAAAAACATTGATTATACCATTAAATCCGGCACAATGAACGCTTTGCTCGGCGCAAACGGTTGCGGAAAAACTACATTGCTCCGTGCGATATGCTCTTTCATACCAAGCGGCGGTGATTTTTTAATCAACGGCGAGAGTGTTAAAAGCTTAAGCACTAAGCAAAGAGCGCAAAGGATTAGCTATATTCCGCAGAAAAGCGGCATTGAAATCGATATATCGGCGCTTGATGTTGTTCTGATGGGCTATAACGCTCGGCTCTCTCCCCTTTCATATCCGAGCAAGGCACAGCTTCAAAGAGCTGAAAACGCACTTGATTCCTTGGGACTCAGTGAGCTTAAGCAGCAAGAATACACAACACTCAGCGCAGGTCAGCAACAGCTCTGTATTCTTGCAAGAACACTTATTGAGGACACCGATTTACTCCTCCTCGATGAACCTGACAGCGCACTTGATTTTCGCAACAGAAATATGATTATGAAAGCATTGAAAAGCATTATCAAAAGCAACAGCAAAGCAGCTCTGCTCTGCCTTCACGATCCGAACCTTGCACTTGATTACTGCGATAATTTGATGTTGCTCAAAGACGGCAGAATTTGCGACATAATAACAAAAGCCGACAGTACAGCCTGCATTGAAGCAAAGCTCAAAAAGATTTACGGCGATATTGTTCTTTTAAGTGACGGAAATAAGCTTGCAATCGTTCCGAGGGATTGAATTATGAAAAGCGTTATTAAAACTTATTTATACAATGAAAATGGAGTTAAATTTTTCGGTGAAGGACCTTATAACCTTTTAATGAAAATCGATGAGCTCGGCTCATTACGAAAAGCCGCTGCAGAAATGAATATGGCTTATACAAAGGCACTTGCAATGATAAAAACCGCTGAAGATAGCCTTGGATTTAAATTAACTGAAAAAACAGTCGGCGGCAAAAACGGCGGCGGAAGCAAATTAACAGAACAGGCAAAGGAGTTTACGGCGAGATATGCAACCTACCGCAACGAGTGCCGAAAGGCTGACAGCGAAATCTTTAACAGATGCTTTTGCGGCGAGCAATAAGAAGCACCTTATAATAACAGGTTCGCTTTCAAGCGGAAAAAGCACACTTTTCAGGCAACTTTCTGGTAAAGCTGTACACGGCTTCACAACAAAGACTCTGCCGAAAGACAAGGTTATTTTAACCGACAATTTCAGCAAAGCGGAAAGCGTAATCGGCGTTTACAGCCCCAAAATCGGCAAAATGCTGCCGAATGAAAATGGCTTTATGCTCGGCATTAAAGCCCTCGAAGCAAACTGCGATGAGATATTCATTGACGAAATTGGATACCTTGAAAGTGACAATGAGCCTTTTAAACAAGCTATCAGGAACGCCTTTGACAGCAAAAAAGTTACAGCGGTCATTCGCAAGCAAGACACGGTGTTTTTAAAAGAACTTCTCAGCCGAAACGATGTGTTTGTCGTTGACCTGAATAAGCCGAAGCAGAATATTGCCTGCGTTATAAACGCATCAGGAAATGCCTCCCGCTTCGGCGCAAACAAGCTTATTGCCGAGATGAACGGCAAAGCCCTTATTGCACACATTATCCAAACGGTTAAACAAACAAATTTTGCAAAAAGAATTGTTGTGACCAAGCATAAGCAAATTGAAAAGCTTTGCTCAGATTATGATATTCCCTGCCTTTTACATTCCTTTGAGGATAAAAGCCAAGCCGTTGCTTTGAGCGTAAAGGAATGTGAGGAAAATGACGGAATTGTTTTTTGTAACGGCGATCAGCCATTTGTAAGCCGTAAAAGCCTTGAAAATATGTGCTTCTTTCTGCGTCAAAGACCCGATGATATAATCAGATTGGGCGGTAAAAGTCCTGTTCTTTTCGGCAAAGCATACTTTGATGAGCTGAAAGAAATACCGCTTGGCAAAAGCGGAAATTTCGTAATAAGCAACCACACCGACAAAGTTATTACGGTAAACGCAGTAAGTCAAAAGGAGCTTGTTGATATAGACACCAAAGAGGAGCTAAAAAAATACACCGAAAAATAGCAAACAACCGAAAGACAAGTTTTGCCTTTCGGTTGTTGTTTTTTGTGTAAAATTCACTTATGATTATGATGCCTGCTCAAATTGGCTGTTGTAAAGCTCGGCGTAGAAGCCGCCCTTGGCAAGCAGCTCTTCGTGGTTGCCGCTCTCGATAATATCACCGTTCTTCATAACGAGAATAAGATCGGAATTCTTAATTGTCGAAAGACGGTGAGCGATAACAAAGG
>CAYQRS010000050.1:0-10515 GCA_964419825.1 uncultured Eubacteriales bacterium | reverse complement strand
TTATAATAATAAAGATATTGCAGGAGATTATATCTGAAGCATTATTTCAGTCATGTGGTGTGTTGGTCCTGTGCGACGGGGTGCCGCGAACCATGTCAGGCGGGGAACCGAGCAGCATTAAGCGGTTAACACCGTGCGACACAGTACGGCCTGCACACCATATGATTGAGATAATGCTTCTTATTTTGATTTTGGGAGGAATATGTTTTGTACAGAGTTCTTTACAGAAAATGGAGACCTCAAACCTTCAGCGACGTTGTCGGTCAAAAGCACATTACCTCCACCCTTGCCAACGAGATAAGCTCGGGCAAAATTTCCCACGCTTATCTTTTTACCGGCTCAAGAGGTACGGGTAAAACCACCTGTGCCAAAATTTTTGCCAAGGCGGTCAACTGCCCCAACGCTCATAACGGCGATCCCTGCAACGAATGTGCCGTTTGTAAGGGAATTGACGACGGCTCAATTCTTGACGTTATCGAAATTGACGCCGCCAGTAATAACGGAGTTGACAATATCCGTGATTTGCGTGAGGAAGCAAGCTTTACCCCCGTTCACACAAAGTATCGAGTTTATATCATTGACGAGGTTCATATGCTCTCAATCGGTGCATTCAATGCTTTGCTCAAAACTCTTGAGGAGCCGCCGGAGCACGTCAAATTTGTGCTTGCCACAACCGAGGTACACAAATTACCCTCAACGATTCTTTCAAGATGTCAACGCTTTGACTTTCATCGAATCACACCGGAGGATATTTCATCACGTCTTAATTATGTTGCCGAGCAGGAAAAGCTGGAGCTAAGTGAAGAAGCCTCACTGCTCATAGCGAGAATTGCCGACGGTGCAATGCGTGATGCTCTTTCAATTCTTGACCGTTGTGCCGGAATAAGTGAAAAAATTGATGCCCAAACCGTCAGTGCGGCAGCAGGTCTTGCAGGTAAGGATTATATATTCAGCCTTGTTGACAATATCAATGCCTGCAATCCCTCCGAGGTTCTTAACCTTATAGATAAGCTTCATAACGAATCCTGCGATATGGAGCGACTTTGCTCGGAGCTGATAAGGCATTACCGAAATATGATGATAATTAAGACCGTTAAAAATCCGCAAAGCTTGATAATTTGTACCGACCACGATTTGGAGCTTTACAAAAGACAAACCGACGAAACAAATCTTTATAAAATTCTCAATTGTATTTCTGTTTTGGAGGAAGCGGAGGGTATTCTCAAAAACAGCATAAGCAAGCGAACCGAAATGGAGCTTGCCGCAGTAAAAATGAGCGTTCCCTTGATTTCCGGCGACAATTCCGCCTTGATAAGCAGAATAGAAAACCTTGAAAAAATTATTCAAAACGGTAATATCACGATAAGCAAAACAGAAATAAAAAAATCCACTCCTGTTTGCGAGGAACAAACGGAAAATGAGACTATTCCACAGCCGGAGGAAAAAGCTCCCGAAGAAAAGCCGACACAAAATTCTGTAAGCTCCGACGAGGACGTTATTTTTAATCAATGGAGTGAAGTACTTGCTCTGCTTGATACAACGGACAAGCCTTTACTCGGCATCCTCGGCAGCTCTTCGGCTTATATCAGGGGAGATTTTATTCTGATAAAATGTGACAATCCCGTTTTTTCTCAATTTATTCGTCAGGCAAATCATTCTTCAGCTATCAAAAAAGCTGTTTTTGACGTCACAGGGAAAAAATACAGGCTCGGAATTTACAAATCGAGCGACAATAATTCTGCACAAAAAGACCCATTGGCCGACCTTATAAATAAAATTAACAGGTGATAAAATGGCTCCCGAAATCAGTATTATTATTCCCGCATACAATGAAGAAAAAAATATTGCACGTTGCCTTAATTCTGTCCTTGCTCAAACCTTTGAAAGCTTTGAAGCAATTTGCATTGATGACGGCAGCACAGACAAAACCACTGAAATTATAAAAAGCTTTGCCGAAAAGGATGAAAGAATAATTCTACTTAAAAATCCCGATAAAGGAGTTTCCTCGGCAAGAAATTTTGGAATTGAAAACGCAAAAGGAAATTATATCGGCTTTGTCGATTCCGACGATTTTATTCAGCCGCAGATGTACGAATTTCTTTACCGTGCGGTGACGGAAAATAATTGCGATTTTTCCGTTTGCAAATACAAAAAGACAAGTGAAATAGAAGAAAAAATTTTTGAATATAAAACAGAAAAATTTCATCCCGAAAATTTTATCAAAAATTTTGACGAAACCGAGCTTGTTTTTTCATCAGCCTGCACCAAGCTTATCTCCAAAAAAATTTTAAACGACATTTGCTTTAAAAATTTTAAAATAGGTGAGGATACAATTTTTAATTCAGAGCTTTATTTAAAAAGCTCCTCATCAATTTTAATTAATGCCGAGCTTTACACTTATTATATCAACCCTCAAAGTGTCAGCTTTACCGAGCTTTGGAGCGAAAAATGGTTTGACCTTATTCAAACAAGATTTATTTCTTTTGATATTTTAAAAAATAAAAATGAAGCTCTTTCTTCATTTTATCTTGAGCGTGGAATGAAGCTGCTGCTCTCTTATAAATTTAATTTAAAGGGCTCACCGAACGAAGAAAAATTTAAAGCTCAATTAAAAAATTATTTTAAAAAATATTTCAAGCCTTTTATGATTTGCAAAAGCATTTCATTAAAAAATAAATTAATAATTCCCGTTTTCTTTTTGATACCTCCGCTATATACGGCGTTCAGAAAGCTTACGGACAAAACACTTTAATAACGAAAGGAAATTTACTATGAAAGCAAGAATTCCCGGAGCTCAAAATCAGGGCAATATGATGAAAAAAATCCAGCAGATGCAGGAGGATATGACAAAAATTCAAGAAGAAGTTGAAGCATCAGAATTTACCTCCTCTGTCGGCGGCGGAGCGGTTGAGGTTACGGTCAACGGCTCACACGAAATTCTTTCAATCAAAATGCAGCCCGATGTTGTTGACCCCGAAGATATCGAAATGCTTGAGGATCTTCTTATCTCCGCTCTCAACGAAAGCATAAAGAAAGCCAACGATGCTATGGATCAGGGTATGGAAAAGGCAAAGGGCGGTCTTTCCATTCCGGGACTTTTCTGATGGGACGTAACGTAATTCCACTGACAAATCTCATTGAGCAGTTTGAGCGTATGCCCGGAATCGGACACAAAAGTGCTCAAAAGCTTGCTTTTTACGTTTTGGGAATGTCAGATGATGAAGCAAAACGCTTTGCCGAAAGTATTCTCCTTGCAAAGGAAAAAATTCACCACTGTCAAATTTGCTGTGATTTAACCGACAGTGACATTTGCTCGGTTTGCAGCGATGATAGGCGTGATCATTCCGTTATCTGCGTTGTTGAATCATCAAAGGATGTTATCGCAATTGAGCGTACAAAGGAATATAACGGACTTTATCATGTTTTGCACGGCTCAATTTCACCGATGAACGGTATAGGACCCGATGAAATCACCGTTAAAGAACTCCTTTCAAGGCTCGGTGACGAAAACCTCAAGGAGATTATAATGGCGACAAACCCGACTGTTGAGGGTGAGGCGACCGCAATGTATATTTCAAGAATTATTAAGCCTATGGGTATAAAGGTTTCACGCCTTGCATACGGAGTTCCCGTTGGAGCAGACCTTGAATATGCCGATGAAATCACCCTTACAAGGGCTCTTGAGGGCAGACAAATTCTCTGAAATTTTCCACAGTTTTTTCCACACATTTTCCCAAACCTTCCACATTTCAACAGCCCCTTTGATTTTGTAAAATTTTCCACAAAATATTCAACAGCTTTTCAACACAAAAATTTTACTTCAATCAACGCTGTTTCAACAAATTTTTGTGTTTTCCACACTTTAAACAGCCCCTACTACTACTACTATAATATTTATATATGTTATATATAAGGAGCGACGAATAAAATGAAAATTTCTTGCGATGCCGATATTCTCCGTGAAGCCTGCCTTAATGTTCAAAGGGCTGTTTCTAACAAAACAACAATCCCCGCAATCGAAGGTATTTTAATTAAAGCAATCGGTAATGAATTACTCCTCACGGGTTATGACCTTGAGGTTGGTATTTCAACTTCAATTCCCTGCCGTGTTACTGAACAGGGCGCAATCATTCTCAATGCAAAAATTCTTTGCGAGATTGTTCGTAAAATTCCGGGTGAGATCGTTGAAATCGAAACTGATGAAAGATTGCTTGCAACAATTAAAAGTGGCGGCGCTGTTTATTCACTCATTGGCATTGACGGCAATGAGTTTCCCGAACTTCCGACTGTCAGCGGAGGCTATCCTGTTGTTGTTGAGCAAAAGCTTCTTAAGGATATGGTTCGCCAAACAATTTTCGCAGTTGCAGTCAATAACACCAATGTTGTTCATACAGGCGTAAAATTTGAAATTGCTCCGAATTTAATTCGTCTTGTTGCTGTTGACGGTTCACGCCTTGCAATGAGAACCGAGCCTATCAATTATATGGGCGAGGAGCTTAATTTCGTTGTTCCTGCAAAAACTCTTAACGAGGTTATTAAATTGATTGGCGAGGATGAAGATACAGTTTCTCTCGGAATCGGCAAAAGACACATTATTTTTGAAATCGGCAGCTATCAGATTATTTCACGCTTGCTTGACGGTGAATTTTTGAATTACAAAAATGCTATTCCGACAGGCTTTAGTGCAACCGCAAAGGTTAACACCCGTGAAATGATTGAAAGCATTGACCGCACTTCGCTTATTATCACGGATAAATTCAAAAGCCCTGTCAGATTTATTTTTGATGAAGAGATTGTTCGCATTTCTTCCGTTACGGCTCTCGGCACGGCAAGCGACAGCTTCCCCTGTGAATACGAAGGTCAGAGAATTGAAATCGGCTTTAATAATAAGCTCCTTTTGGATGCTTTGCGTGCCTGCGATGCTGATGAAGTTAAGATTGAGCTTATCAGTGGAGCTGCTCCGATTCTTATTTTGCCTGTTGAGGGTGATAACTTTCTCTTCTTAGTTCTTCCGATGCGCTTTAAAAAGGATTGATTAAAATGAAAATTACCGCAAAAGTTAAAAAAAGACCGATTAAAGAAATCACGATTGATACCGATTTTATCCGTTTGGATGCTGCGCTTAAGCTTGCTGACCTTGTTCAAACAGGCGGTCACGCAAAAATCATAATTCAAGACGGTGAGGTTAAGGTCAACGGCGAAATTTGTACAATGCGTGGCAAAAAGCTCCGTGAGGGTGACATTGCAACAGCAATGGGTACAGATGTTTTGATTAAAACAAAATAAGATTTTAAAATAAGAGCTTACTTTCAAAGTACGCTCTTATTTTTATTGACAAAGGCAGTTGCTTTTTATATAATTTATGTGTCTATGTAGAACTATGTCTTTTTTTAGGAGGGATTATTTTTGGAACAAAACGGAACTATTGCGGCAATTGCAACGCCTGTTGCCACAGGAGGAATCGGTGTTATCCGTATCAGCGGAGAAAAGGCAGTTGAAATTGCATCAAAAATATTCATTCCCTCTTCAAAAAAGCAAGTCAGCGAGATGAGGGGCTATACTGCCGCTTATGGCAAGGTTATTGACGGCGAAAAGACGATTGATGAGGCTGTTTTGCTGATTTTTCGTGCGCCTCACAGCTATACAGGCGAAAATGTTGCCGAAATAAGCTGTCACGGCGGTGTTTATGTTGTCAGCCGTGTTTTGCGTGCGGCTTTCAATGCAGGCGCAATTCCTGCCGCACCTGGCGAATTTACAAAAAGAGCTTTTTTAAACGGCAAAATGGATTTGACGGGTGCAGAAGCTGTTATGAATTTGATTTCCGCACAGGGTGAGCAGAGTGCAACCGCCGCTTTAACCGCATTGGAGGGGGCTTTGAGCAAAAAAATCAAAGCAGCCGCTCAGGTTTTAATTACCGATAGTGCTTATCTTGCCGCTTGGGTCGATTATCCCGACGATGAAATTGAAGAAATCAGCGAGGAAAAGCTGATTGATGATTATAAGGCGGTTCTCGGTGAATTAAACGGTCTGCTCGATAATTATGACAGCGGCAGAGCTGTTATTGAGGGTATTGATACTGTAATCGTCGGTAAGCCGAATGTCGGTAAATCCACATTGATGAATTTTTTATCGGGCAGTAATCGCAGCATTGTAACCGATATTGCAGGCACAACCCGTGATGTTGTTGAAGATACGGTTCGCCTCGGTAATGCTGTTTTACGCCTTGCAGATACAGCAGGAATCAGGCAGACAGGCAACGTTGTTGAAAAAATCGGTGTTGATTTTGCCGTTGACAGGCTCGAAAAAGCAATGCTTGTGCTTGCGGTTTTCGATTTATCTCGTGAATATGATGATGAAGATGAAAAAATAATTGAGCTTTGCAAAAATAAGCATTGTGTTGCAATCATAAATAAAGATGATTTGGATGCTAAATTTGACCGAAGCAAGCTAAACTGCTTTGATTATATTGTTGAAATCAGCGCAAAAGATGAAAAGGGAAGCAAGGAGCTTGCCGAGGCTGTTGAAAAAGCCCTCGGCACTCAAAATGTTGATACCTCTGCCGCCCTCCTTGCTAATGAAAGGCAGCGCCTTTGCTGTGAAAAGGCTAAGGAATGTTTAAACGAAGCAATTTTTGCGCTCGAAAGCGGATTTACGCTTGATGCAGTAACCGTCTGTACAGACAGCGCAGTTGATCATCTGCTGACTTTGACAGGCGAGAGAGCAGGCGAAGCAGTTGTAAATGAAATTTTTTCACGCTTTTGTGTTGGTAAATAGTATTTTTCTCGAAAGGAAATAAGCAATTATTATGAAATATTTTGCAGAGAAAGTTGATATAGCCGTTATCGGTGGAGGTCATGCAGGCATTGAAGCGGCTCTTGCAGCGGCAAGGCTCGGCTGTAACACAATAATGTTTGCAATTAACCTTGATTCCGTCGGCAATATGCCCTGCAACCCATCAATTGGCGGAACTTCAAAGGGACACCTTGTTCGTGAAATTGATGCGTTGGGCGGCGAAATGGGTATTGCCGCTGACAAAAATACTCTGCAAACAAGAATGTTGAACACAGGCAAAGGTCCTGCTGTTCACAGCCTGCGTGCCCAGATTGACAGAAGAAAATATTCTGCTTATATGAAGGGTGTTATTGAAAAGCAGGATAATTTGAAGCTTAAGCAGGCTGAAATTACTGAAATTACACAAGATGTTGACGGATTATGGCACTTAACAACAAGACTTTGTGCTGAATATACTGCAAAAGCAGTAATTCTCGCAACAGGCACATTTTTAGGCGGTAAAATTTTTGTTGGTGATGTTTCTTATGAAAGCGGTCCTGACGGAATGTTTCCTGCAACCGAGCTTGCCGAAAGCATTAAGAAGCTTGGCATCAGCACACGCCGCTTTAAAACAGGCACACCACCAAGGCTTAACAAAAGAAGCATTGATTTCAGCAAAATGGATGTTCAAAAGGGCGATGAGCATATTGTGCCATTCTCCTTTGATTGCGATTTTGAAATAAAAAACACAGAGCCTTGTTATATCACTTATACAAATGAAGAAACAAAGAAAATCATTTTGGATAATCTGCACCGTTCACCGCTTTACGGCGGCAAGATTGACGGCGTAGGTCCTCGTTATTGTCCGAGCATTGAGGATAAAATCGTGCGCTTTGTGGATAAAGAGCGTCATCAGCTTTTTGTTGAGCCTTGCGGCGATGATACTGAGGAAATGTACCTGCAAGGTCTTTCAAGCTCCCTGCCGGAGGATGTTCAGCTTGAATTTTTGCACACGATCAAAGGCTTGGAAAATGCACAGGTTATGCGCACGGCCTATGCAATCGAATATGATTGTATTGATCCGCTTCAGCTTAAATCAACCTTGGAATTCCGTGATTATTCAGGTCTTTTCGGTGCAGGTCAATTCAACGGCAGCAGCGGTTATGAAGAAGCCGCCGCACAGGGACTTGTTGCAGGCATAAATGCCGCCAATAAGGTTCTCGGCAAAAAACCGCTTGTTCTTGACAGGGCAGGCAGTTATATTGGCACGCTGATTGACGATTTGGTTACAAAGGGCTGTTCCGATCCTTACAGGATGATGACCTCACGCTCTGAATACCGATTGTTGCTTCGTCAGGATAACGCTGACCGCAGGCTGACACCAATTGGCTATGAAATCGGTTTGATCAGTGAGGAACGCTATAAAAAGTTTCACGTGAAACTTCAACAGATTGCTGACGAAACAGAGCGCATATCCTTAGCAGTAATCCATCCGAGTGAAAAGCTCAATGAGATGCTTGTTTCACGTGAAACATCTCCGTTGAACATCGGCGTAAGAATGGTTGAGCTGCTGAAAAGACCGCAAATTTCTTACAGCGATTTAGCCGAGTTTGATACAGACAGACCTGATCTGCCTTATGAGGTTTTTGAACAGGTGGAAATTTCAATTAAATATGACGGGTATTTAAAAAGGCAGGAGGCTCAGGTTGCAGAAATGCGCCGCCTTGAGGTTAAAAAACTGCCTGTGGATATTGATTATAATAATATTGTCGGTTTAAGATTGGAAGCAATCGAAAAACTCAACAAGGTAAAACCCGAAAATATCGGTCAAGCTTCACGTATAAGCGGTGTAAGCCCTGCGGATATTTCAGTTTTGCTGATAAGATTGGCGGAGAATAAATAATGATAGATAAAAATTTACTTAAAACAGAAACCGAAAAATTCGGAGTCAGCCTTGATGATGAAGCTCTTGCAAGGTTTGATTCATTGGCCGAAATGCTTGTTGATTGGAACGGCAAAATCAATTTGACAGCAATCACCGAGCCAACTGAAATCGTTTATAAGCATTTTGCAGATTCGCTCACCGCTTTGGCGGCTGTTGAAGTGCCGCAGGGTGCAAGCTTCATTGATGTCGGCACAGGTGGCGGCTTCCCAGGTGTTCCGCTTTTGGTTGCCCGTCCCGATTTGCGTGGCGTTATGCTCGACAGCACGAAGAAAAAGCTGATGTATGTTGATTATGTTTTGGATAAGCTCAATTTGAGCAGCTGCGGCAAAACCCTGCACATGCGTGCGGAAGAAGCCGGCATTAAGCTTCAACTGCGCAACAGATTTGATTTTTCGTTCAGCCGTGCGGTTGCAAACCTGCGTGAATTGGCTGAATATTGTCTGCCGCTGACAAAGGTCGGCGGAACTTTTGTTGCTTTAAAGGGCACAAAGGCAATGGAAGAAATTGAAGACGCAAAAGAAGCAATCAAAATCCTCGGCGGTGAAATTCAAGAGGTCAAGCAATTCTTCCTTGGCGATATGGGCGTAAGATACCTTGTAATAATCAAGAAAGTTTCGCCAACTCCGCCCAAATATCCCCGTGCTTCGGCAAAAATCGCAAAAGAACCGCTCGGAAAACCGAAAACAAAGTAAGTTGACCGCTTAATCGGTCGAACACTTTTGCTGGACAAGCTCCTGCGAATCTGCTAACATTAAGGCAGAGGGCAGGAGCTTTTTTGCTGAAAGGATTTGATGAAATGAAGCAAAAACAGGAAAGTGCAGGTCAGATATTGCTCATCGAGCAGGAAAACATAACGCCGAACCCAAATCAGCCTCGGCTGAGGTTTGATTATGATGAGCTGAAATCGCTTGCAGAAAGCATCAGCAACAACGGTCTGCTTCAGCCTTTAACGGTTCGCCCGATTTCAGGCGGTAGATTTGAGCTGATAGCAGGTGAGAGGCGGCTCATGGCAGCAAGAATGGTTGGCTTAACTCGTATTCCCTGCATAGTTATGAATGTTGATGACAAAAAATCGGCAATATTCGCTTTGATTGAAAATATCCAACGGCAGAACCTCGGTTTCTTTGAAGAAGCGATTGCGATTGAAACGCTCGCAAAGGATTACAGAATGAGCCGTGATGAAATTTGCCAAAAGCTCGGCAAAGCGCAGTCTACGGTTTCAAACAAGCTTCGCTTGCTCACAATCAGCACCGAAAACCGAGAAAAAATCATCAAAAGTGGTTTGACAGAACGCCACGCAAGGGCTTTGCTCCGCTTTGAAGATGAAAAAATGCAAACCCGTGCTTTAAAAATAATGGCGGATAAGCATTTGAATGTTGCCGAAAGCGAAAAGCTTGTCAATCAAATGCTGATGCGCAAAAAGAGCAGCAACCGTCTGCCTGTTAACAAGGTAAAGGATGTAAGGCTGTTTGTTAACACGCTCAACCACGCCGTTGACACAATCAGAAAAGCAGGCATTGATGCGGATTCAGTAAAAAGCGAAACAGAGGAATACATAGAATATGTTGTGCGTATCCCAAAACCGACGGGAATAACCGCTGCACTCAAAGCCAAGGTGCAGACGGCTTCCATATAAAGCTTCGCAAGAAGCGCCCATATCTTTCTCTTTCACACCCCACATCCGGGAAAAGGAGCAGGCAGCTTTGCTTGCTCCTTTTCTCTTTTTGCTTTGCAAAAATATCGTTATATAATGTAAAATATTATTTCGATTTCGTCTCGCCTCATCTTCATGAGACAAA
>CAYQRS010000049.1:0-10675 GCA_964419825.1 uncultured Eubacteriales bacterium | reverse complement strand
ATATTATTATATTATTAGTTTACCTATTTAGTTTCTCGGGAGAGTATCTCCTCGGTCAGTGCCTCGTAGTCGGTCGCTCCGTTGGAGTTCGGGTCGTACTCATATATCGACATTCCGGTAACAGGCATTTCCGCGAGGGCTATATTTTCGCGGATCTTCGTAGAGAATACCTTAGAGCCGTATCGGGAGGAGATAGCCTCTACTACGTCCTTATTGAGTTTCCGGTTATTGTATCGGGTAATAAATACTCCGCCTAATTCGAGTCTCGGGTTAATCGCCTGTCGAATCTCCTCTACTACCTCATCGAGCATAGTTAGACCTTTAAGTGGGAGAGCCTCAGCCGTCAGAGGAATATATAACTCCGTGGCTGCTACTAAAGCGTTGGTAGTGATTATTCCCAAAGAGGGAGGACAATCGAGGAAAATATAGTCGTAGTCTCCGGCTATCTCCGCTATCCGGTTCTTAAGCTGCGCCTCCCTCATCAGCTTCGAGGAGAGGTCGGTCTCCGCTCTCGCTAATTCGAGGGAGGAGGGTACTAAATCGAGGTTTTCTCTTATCTCGACTACAGGGAGGGGAGTCCCTGTAGTTAGGGAATCGTAAACGCTGCTCTCCGTCTCCTTGTCTCCCATCAGAGAAAAGGTTAGGTTCTGCTGCGCGTCTAAGTCTATAAGGAGAGTCCTCTTTCCGTGTCGGGCGAGTCCGGCTCCTATACAGGCTACGGAGGTAGTCTTACCTACTCCTCCCTTGTGGTTCGCTACTGCTATTACTTTAGTCATTTATATTACTATGTTTCTTTATTACTATATTACTTGTTTACCTATTTCAGAAAGGAGAAATCTCGTCCGTCTGTTCGGGGAATAGAGCCGGAGTCTCGGAGGAGTCCTCCGGTCTCTTTAGGAGTTCTCCCTCATCGTTGAGGGTTATTTTCTTTGTCCGTCCCTCCCATTCTAATAGAGTGTCGAGGGGATAATATCCGTATCTGCGTTTCATCAGCCGGACAAATATCTTATTCTGTATCGGGGCGAGTTCGGTTATATTTTCTCCGGTCAGTCGGGAGAGGAGTTTCTTAGCCTCCGCCTCCTCGTCCTTTTGTCCCTTGATACCTCCCTTTAGTTCCTTAAGGTTGAATAGTCCTATACAGGTATCGGCTATTCGCTCGAAGTCTCCGCCCTCTCCTATGTTTCGAGTATCGACAGAGACCGGAGTATAGACCTCCCTGTTAAACTGCGCTGCGAGTACGAAAGGGATCCCCTCCTTATTAGCGAAGTCCTTAATATCGTTTACTACTTTCTTTATCTCCTCCGTCCTCTGTCGGGAGTAGTCCTCGGAGTAGATTAACTGCGCGTAGTCAATACACACTATAGAGGGGCGGTAGATAGACAGGTAGTAGCGTATAGCGTCTAAGAGTTTCTCTACCTTGTAAGCCTCATCGACTATTACTAAGTTTCCGGTTCCTATATAGTCTCGTTGAAATTCCTCCTTACATTTCAAAAAGTGTTGGTAGTGGGAGAGTCCGTCCGGTCTGCGGTCTCGACTATTGAAATACTGCTCTCCGCGTCCCTTGAAATAGGAGTGTATAGCGTCTATAGGAGTCCGGCTCCGTTGGAGTTCGGGGTCATTGACGTAGGTATTAAGGAGGTCGGCTATTAGTCTGCGCTTGTCTACCTCATAGGAGAAATAGAGTACGCTCTTACCTGTCCGGAGGTGGATATTTCTCTTTACCTCGTTGAGGGCTATGTTATTCAGAAAGGAGGTTTTTCCGTGTCCTCTGTATCCACAAATAAAGGTCAGTCCGCTATTAAGAGTTAGCTTTGTCTCGTTGCGTCCCTCCTTAAAGGTTATTCCGGTCGGTATTCCCTCGGGGATCTCGGAGAGGTAGGAGTCGAATTCGGAGGAGGACAGGGGCGAGAATACTTTAGAGAATTCCGTAGCCTTGTCCTGTGCGCCCTGTTTCGAGGCGGTCTCCCTCATCAGCTTTAGAGCCTCGTCCGTCTTGCCCTCCTGTAACAGGGAGACTATAGCGGTGGAGGCGGTTACTACCTCCTGTCTCCGGTCTTGCGCTTGCTTGCGGAGGTAGGCTCTATCCGCCCATTCTTCGAAGTCCGACAGGTTAAAGCGGAGAGTCTCCTCCTCCGTCCGGAGTTGGTCTTTTATCAGTTCTCTATTGTGAGGGCGGATAATCATCGAGGGAGAATTAAGTAGAGCCTCTACCTCGGAGAAAAAGTCCTCCCTCTGTTTCATTGTCAATTCTCCGCCCTGTGCCTCCTGTAGGGATATATACTTATTGCGGATATTGTCGTAGTGATAATAGTAGGAGGGCGTGGCTGCTCTTACTATAGAGTTCCAATCCTCTAAGGAGTGAGTCTCTAAATACTCGTCCGCGTCCTTTATACCCTCGGGGAAATAGGCTATATAGACCTCCGCTCCTTGCTCCTCGATAGCTTTAACGGAGTCCGCTATAAAGCCTCGTCCGGCTGCGTCATTGTCGTAGAGGAGGGTAAAGCGTTTAACTCCTCTCTTTAGGGCTGCGTCTATTTGGTCGTTGGTCGCTTTTCCGCCTGTAGTGGCTACTACGTTGTCCGCTCCTTTCGCTTTCAGGTGGAGAGCGTCTAATTCGCCCTCGACTACTACTATATCATCGACAGAGAGAGGAATCCCGAAAAAGTCCGCGTTCCTCGACAGACCGAAAGTATTTTGATATTTCTTTATCTTATACTCCTGTCCCTGTGCCTTAGCCTGTGCCTCTTTCTCGGAGTGGTTTATATCCCTAAACTTGAATCCGTAGAGACTGCTCCCTCCTCGATACGGAATAGTTAGGCGGTGGCTGCGCCCTATAAGGGTATTCGCCTTTCCGTCCTGTTTTCTGTGCGTGTCGTAGTAGGGGAGGAGGTCTACTAACTCCTCATCAGCGTAGCCTAATCCGGTAGCCTTTATCTCCTCATCCGTCCATTTGCGAGAGCGGAGGTAATCGAGGACTCTGTTAGCCTCCGGAGTTCCGCTCCATAGGGCGGAGACGAATCGAGAGTTAGCCTCCTCTCTTTTGTCCTGTGTCTCTTTATAGGCTCTTGCCTCCTCGCTATCGAATTCCGGAAATAAATATCCTACTCCGCAAATATCAGCGAGAGAGCGGAGGGCGGTCGGGTAGTCCTGTCCGGTCTCCCTCATATAGAGGTCTACTATAGAGAGCTTGTCTCCGTTCTGATCGTGGAGGCTATTCCCATTCTTATAGATATAACTTTGGTCGAGGCTGCTCTTAGAGCGGTCTCCGGAGACGTGGTAGGGCGTTACCCATTTCGAGCCTCTCTCCTTAAACTCATATCGAGGGAGAGCGGTAGTAATATATCCGCTCCGTAACAGGCGAGGGAGTACCTCTCTTTCCTTAAATTCTGTGAGGGCGTTAGCCATATTATTATATTATTAGTAATATAGTTTACCTATTTTTTATTGAGCCGGAGTCGAGGTCGCGCCCTGTATCTGCGAGACTAAGGAGCAAATATAATTCATTCGCTCGGAATCGTCCTTTACCTTGCGTCCGCCTATCATTCTCTCGGAGACCGGAGGGAGTGTCTTAGTTACCCAATCGAGTTTAACTCCCTCTCCCCATACTACTATTTTATCGTAGCCGTTTCTGGTGTAAGGTTCTATCCGGACTACAGAGCCGTTATTTACTGCGGTTAGTCCCATCGGGGAGGCGAGGGCGAGAATAACGCTCTTAAAGGTGTTAGAGTCGTAGGGGAATCCTATCGAGTAGAGTTCTCCGCTCTCCTCGTCTCGGAGGTCTATATACCAATAAACTACTACCTCATTTCTAAAGCTGCGCTCCTTTTGGGATATAGCCTCTAATCGTCCCTCGACATAGGTATAACTCTCCTCTCCGGTGGCGGTACGCTTAACTACTGCTCCGTTCTTTATGTTGAGGTAGGTCTTACGCCTCCCTTGCGCCTGTTCTGTTCTCTGTCCTAACATAACTTTTCGTCTATTAAGTATCTGAATTTCGAGTTTAGGAGCCGTCCTAAAATTAAGTCCTCCTCTATCCTGTCGGTCTCGGCTGCTTTCCCATCGTGATAGGTATAGTATCGGGAGAGACAATCCTTAAGGAATCGAGCCATATCCGTAGCCGTCCGGTCATTGTAGTAGTTGAGGAGGGCGGTCTCTAATATTCCATATATATCGGACAGGTCTGTAAGTACCTCATCGAATTCGTCCTCATAGAAAAACTCCTCACTCCATAGGGAGCCGTCCTCGGACAGGAATTTAGGATATACCTCCGTCCTACGTCTCTCTCCCTCTCCGTTGAGGAGGGCGAGTTCTAACAGGTCGAGGTAGTATAGTGAGGCGGTCTCTATCGCCTGGCGGTCGGTCTCGTTGATACTCTTAGCCCTCGGGCGGTATCCGTGGCTAATAGCTACGTCCCTCACATAGGGGTTAGAGTCGAAGGTCTCTCCGTCCTCCTTTTCGGGGGGCATAGACAGGGCGGAGGCTACTCTCGCTCTCACAGACCGGAGGAGTATCTCTCTTAATCGTCTACGCTTGGAGTCTACGAAAGTCTCCGCTCTGTTTAGTTCGCTCTTGGTATAGAGGTCTCGGAGTCCTGTCCGGAATCTCTCTCGCTCCTCCGTGGAGAGGCGGTCGGCTATTGCCTCGTCCGGTCGGTAGCCTCTCTCCCACAGGCGAAAAGTATGTATAAATTCTTTGTTCGAGTCGGAGTCCTCGATATGCACTATATTAGGGTCGAAAAATCCCCTAAGGAAATAGGCTATTATTAATCCTTTCCGGTCGGTCGGGAGGCTCGATAATCGCGCCCTGTACTGCTCCGCCTCGTCCGGATCTATATAGCCGTAGTCGAGTAGTTGTCTTATTCCGGTCTCCCTGTCCGCCTGTAGGCGGTCTGCAACAGGGAGGGCGAGGCGTTTAGCCCTGTCCTCCTCGATAGTCGCTATAAATTCCTTAATATCCATCTTTAGAAAGCTGCGTCTATTAGTGCCTCGGGGGCGTTCTGTAATCTAAGTTCCTCCTTTATCGACTCGACATATATTTGAGTCGTGGTCGGGGAGGTGTGCCGGAGTACGTTCTGCGCCTGTGTTAGGTCTCCTCCGTTCTTTAATATCGTCACTGCGGTAGTGTGCCGGAGTGAGTGAGCGGTAAACTCTCGTCCGTCCAATCCTATAGCCTTAAGCCCTCCCTTACATAGTCCGCTAATAGTGCGAGTAGTGAGACGTTCTCCGCTATTGCGGTGGCTATCGGAGGAGAATAGAGGCTCCGTCAGTTTCGCGCCCTTGCGAGCGTCGAGGTATCTCTTTATAGGCTCGTAGGTCTTATCCGTCAATACTACGAAATCGTCCTTAGTGTCGTGTCCCTTTCCCCATACTCGGAGAATACGCCTACCTCCCTTAAAGGTAATATCCCCTACGTCCGCTCTTACTACCTCGATAGTTCGGAGACCTGTCCGGAGGATAAGGTTAACTATAGCGTAGTCCCGGAGGGACAGGCTCTCGAAGTGGGAGAGTAGTTCTCCGCTTTTCTCCTCGGTGAGGTGTTGTTTCTTAAAGGTCTGTACTCTGCGAGGGGTCTTTACTCCCTTGACAATATTAGGGTAGAGTTTCTCCGCCTCCGCCCATTCGTAGAATTTTCGGAGGGAGGTCAGATAGGAGGCTACAGACAGGGAGGAGAGTCCCTTTCCGAATAGTTCCTCTTTGTATTCTAATATATCGGTTCGAGTCAGTCCGGCTATTACCTTACCTTTCTCCTCTACCCATTCAAAGAATAGTTTCAGAGTCCGGCTATAGAGTTTCCGGCTGCTCTCTTTTACGTCCTGTGTCGTTACGAAGTAGGAGAGTAGATCTCGCCAATTAGTAACCTTAGAGGGGATAACTGCTACCTCCTCCGGCTGAATCGTTGCTATATTTGTCTCTGTCGTATTCATATTTTATAGTTTACTAATTACGATACGCAAAGTTAACAAATAAATCTGAATTACACACTACATTACACAAATTATTTTTTAGGTCATTTCGACTATCGTCTATATACAATAAAAAAGAGGAGACCTAAGCCTCCTCTCTATTCGGTTTTAGAGTGTTACCTATCGAGTTACCAAAGAGATAAAGATACTCCTCCAAAGGCTAAATTAGCCGGAATCCCCATAGCTTTGAAAGCTCGTGCAATAGTCGAAAAGTTGAGGTTCTTTCCGCTCTCTATTTTGGAAATCTGCGCTCTTTGCACTCCCATCAGTTCGCCTAATTGCTCCTGTGTAAGGTTCTTTCCCTTTCGTGCTTGTTTGATAGCCTCGCCAATATGATAGGCGCGTATCTCTGCCTCTACATCAGCCTCGAAAGCGTCTCTCTCCGGAGTACCTACTTTTCCTAAGTCCTCGTCTAACACCTCATCAAAGGAGTATAGTTTCATATCGCCTATTTGTCTCATATCATTGATTATTTTTTGCCTCGAAGTATTTACGCCTCATCTCCTCGGCTCGGGCTATCTCCTTAGAGGGCGTTTTTTGAGTTTTCTTTATTATTCCGTGGGTTGCTACTACAAGCGTCTCGGAATCCTTATCCCAAAAGGAAAAGAGTCTATAGGCTGTCCCTTGGTATAAGGTACGGAATTCCCATATTTCGGAGTTCTCCAATTTCTTGAATAGTTCATTATCCCTAACTCCTCCCTGCACTTTCTTGATATTGTAATATATCTTATTCCGTGCCTGTATAGGGAGGTTCTTAAGGAAGTCTCTCGCTGCTTCTAATAAGAGCAATTGAAATAAGGGTCTATCCATAGTTATTATTTATAACGCTGCAAAGATACTAAATAGTTCCATATCGGGAAACATTTTAGCTAAAATAATTTTATCCTATAGTCGTAATCATCCCCTTTAAGGGATAAATTCCTTTCGGTCTGTCCCATCTACGAGAGTCCTCCGCCTGTCCTGTCGCTCAAAAATAAGGAGAGGGAGGCTCGCCCTTTGGCGAGAGAGCCGACCTCTCTTTTTCTTTTATAAGACTATTAATAGTTTATAAAAGTATATAGTGATTAAAAAATTGGCGTAACTCTCTGTTAATTCTGAATTTACAGAGGTAGGGCGTCATACTCATTTCCATAAAACGTCATACTCATTTCCATAAAACGTCATACTCATTTCCATAAAACGTCATACTCATTTCCACAGAGTAGCCCAAAATTTGCCTACTTTCCCCTTTTGGATCTCGATTAAAAAGGAGAGGGTTCGTCCTCGTCCGGTGGGGTTGAGGCGGAGGGGAGGAGAGGCTTTTTCTTTGCGAAGTTATAGGAGTCGCTAAAGTGGAATCTAACTTTATCCTGTCCTTTCGCTCCGCTCTTTTTCATCGGAGTATATCCTGTAAGGAGGTCTATCTCTATCAGTCCCTTAACTGCGGAGGCGAGGTCTTTCCAAAAGATAGCCCTATATTGTCGGGCGCTGTCGTAGTCTCGGGTTAGTCGTTCCTTGATAGAGGAGGCGTTAATCTCATAGGTTAGAGCCTCCTGTCGAGCCTCCTCTATAGCCTGTAGATATTCCTCCTTAGATCCTTTCTTGATCTTGGTGAGTTCCTTTTTTACTCGTACCTCCGCCTCATCAGCTTTAGACTTGAATAGCCAATAAACGGAGAGTAGGCTATTAAGGAGAATACTAAACATTTCCGTTTGATATTCTTTCTTGCGCCATACTGCGAATAGTCGGTTAGATACTACGGAGAAACGCTTGTCGAGTTCAAAGAAAAACGCTCCGCCATAGATAACATTAACGTAGTCTATTCCTTTAGCCCTTTCGGGGTTTAAGTCCTCGATAGTCTCTCCTACGTTGATAAAGGGAGCGGTAATCTTAATCCGGTTCTGTCCTTTCCCTAATATCTGTACCTGTCGAATTCGGGAAAGGTTAAAGAGTTCCTCTATTACCTTTTTACGCTCCCTAAATCGGCTACTCCCGAATAACAGGGTAGACAGTGCGGATATATCTATAGGTCGTTTTATAGTTACTCCTCCCTTGAAAGGGTCGCGTATCTTCTTTTTTATCTCCTCGTCTTGCGTATCGAGGGCACAGGATAGAGCAAACATTATCCTTGTCTGTATAGGAGTCAGGATAACAGGCTTATTCTTTCTGTCGATACTTAGGTAGGAGTCGCTCTCTCGGAGGGCTGATAGTTCATTTAACTCTTTCTCGCGGGAGGCTATTTCCGGAGGATCAAATAGGGAGGCGTCTCGGGCGGAGGCTATAGTCTTGGTTAGTCCGTTGCCTAATTGCCCTCTTACTCCGTTCTCGATATTCGAGGAGTCGGAGGGCTGCTCGGACGAATATAGTAGAATATTATTTCTACCTGTGAGGGAGAGGTTATTTTCCATTCTTAAGAGAGTTTTCTATCTGTGCTATCCGGTTACTCCACATTGTTATAAATTTCTCGTCCTCCGGCATTTCCTCGTAACAGGGGAATATAGCCTTATTTAGTTCGGCTGCGGTGGGAGTATAGGTCTCCCCTCGTTTCTCCGCCTGTCGAATTCTATCCTTAAGGAGTCTCCGGCTATAGGTGGGAGGTACGTTTATAATAGTATCCGCCTTAATTTGATCTAATAGTCCGGACAGGATAGGGGGGAGGAGTTTCTTTCCCTTGCGCTTGTCCGTCCAATCGTCTAAAGCTATGATAAAGGACTTAAGAGCCATCATCGCCCATCCTATTTGCTTTATTTTTTCCTTGATAAGGGAGAATAGTTTCTCCGTGTCTATCTCGATATATCCCTCCTCGTCTCGTTTCAGTTTGGAATATTGAAAGCGGAGAGTAGAGAGAGCCTCCCCAAAAGCGGAAAGGGCGGTCTTGCTCTTTGCCTCCTTTAGGGACTCGTATATAGTGTTGAGGTGGTTCTCCTCTTGTGCGTAGGACTCTAAGACTCGGAGATAGCCTACAATCTCCTCCGCCTGTTCTCGATACTGCGCTATAGCCAATCCTATAATAGGGGCTACCTCTGTATAGACGTCATAGACTCGAATCCATTTGTTATACTCTTTCGCCTCCTCCGGAGTTATCGAGGTTACAATAGCCTTAGCCTCCTCCTCTGTAAGGAGTGCCTCCATTTGCATTTTATTTTTGTCCGTCCAATCTCGACAGACCATTATAGCCTTTTGTTTCGGAGTGGCGGTTTTAATTAACTCCTGTATCTTCTTACTTACTTTCGCGTTAGCCATAGCCATTAATCTTCGTCTGCGGTTGAGCGGAGAGTTTCCTCTATCGCCTGTAATCTTTGTTCGGTCTCGCTTGCCTCGATAGCCTTAAGGATATTAGCTAACATAGTATTCTCTCGGAAAGCGGTCGTTTCCGAAATTTCTCCGTTGCTGAATCGTCTGTAACTGCGTAGCATTAGAGTTTTTATCTGTGTGGCGTTTAGTCGGTCGCTCATATCAAAATAGAATTACTATATTACTTGTTTACCTATTTCCGGACTACAGGCGTACTAATATCGGACTGCTATCCGGTCGGGCGGTGGTGCGCTGCTCTCCCATCATCATAGGGAGGATAGGTCGTTAATAAGTCTCCGCTCCTGTCGGTCTCGCTCCTGTTCCTCGGAGGTCTGAAATGTCGGCTCTACTATCTCTCCGGACAGGGAGGCGGAGGTCTTAAGGTAGAGGTCTACTAACTTGTCGGTCGATACGTCCGTAAAGTCTCGTCCCTCTATCTCCGTCCGGATCCGTGCCAATAGTGAGGCGTGAGCTGCTATCCTCTCTCGCTTGGTTATCCGGTGCTGCTCGTAGAGTTCCTCCATATTAAGAGCCTCTAAAGTGGCTATTTCCTCCTCCTGTGCCTTACAGACATTAATAGCCGTCTGTTTGGCTACGCCTACCTCTTTGGATATTTTAGCGTAGGAGAGTCCGGTCGCTCGGAGTTCGAGGATACGCCTCTTTTTGTCTGCGTCTATACTTACTCCCATATTCGTTTCCTCGTTGCTCTGTAGATTATATAATACTCCTTTCTTTTTACTTTCCTGTTTATTTAATTCTTATTTCTGTAATGTAGGAATTATCGAAATTAAATAGGTTTATTTTATTACTTGTTTACCTATTTCGACTCCGCTTTATTCCTGTCCCGAAGTTCGGGAATTCGTCCGTTGAGGAAATCTCGGAGAGCCTCCTCGGAGGAGTAGATAGCTTTCCCTATTTTTACGCTCCGGAGTTCTCCCTTGTTTTGATAGTTCATTATCGTAGTTATCCCTACGTTGAGCATAGAGGCGAGCTCCTTTCTCGTGTATAACTTAAGTCCGTCTACTACTAACATAGTCATTTCTTTTTAGGTAGTCTTATAGTTTCGTTCTCTGCCTCCCATTTCGAGACATAGGCGGAAAGAGCCTCCCCTATTACGTCCTTAAGGAGTCTTGCGTCCGCGAGGGAGATATACTTTACTTTCCGGATAAGGTCGTTATCGACTATGAAAGTAGCCCTCCCCTCGTTGGTCGCTCTTGTCCGGATCGCGTCCTTTTTCGGTCTGCCTACTTTCCTTTTTCGTGCTGCGTTTAACGCCTCCTCCATCTCGGGAGTTATTTCGAGCTCCTCTACTAATTCCGGAGATACGTCTCCGGTCTCTGTTGAGGTCGGGACAGGGGTAGGAGTCTCCCCTACTATCCCCTGTATCAGTGAGGCTATTTTCTTATTTCGTGCCATCGCGAAATTATATTATTATATTAT
>CAYQRS010000048.1:0-10758 GCA_964419825.1 uncultured Eubacteriales bacterium | reverse complement strand
GTCTTTTTATGAACAAACATTTAGTTGCTCTTGAATTTGATAAGGTCTTGGAACGCCTTGCGGATTTTACCTGCTGTGAGGATAGCCGTGAGCTTGCGCTGAAGCTTCGCCCCGTTCAAAGGGCGGATGAAGCGATTGCTTTGATGAACCAAACGAGGGATGCCCACATGCTTTTGGCTCGCTTCGGCGGTCCGTCGTTCGGCGGAATGAAGAATGTTAACAATGCGCTTCACCGTGCCGATGCAGGCTCAACCCTTTCAATGCATGAGCTTTTGGAGATTGCCGAAACCCTGCGTGTTATCCGTTCGCTGACTCAGTGGCGCAGCACAAACGCAGGCGTTGAAACCTGTCTTGATGTTTTTTTCGGCGCACTCACCCCGAACAAATACCTTGAGGAGGCGATTACTTCCGCAATCATCAGTGATGATGAAATCAGCGATAACGCTTCGCCGACTCTTGCCGATATTCGCCGCAAAATTCGTGCGCAGGAGTCAAAGGTTCGTGAACAGCTTGACAAAATGACACGCTCGGCAAAATACCGTGATATTTTGCAGGAGAGCATTGTTACAATGCGCAACGGCAGATATGTTCTGCCTGTTAAGAACGAGCATCGTGCCCAAGTGCCGGGTTTGGTTCACGATACTTCCTCCAGCGGTGCAACCGTTTTTGTTGAGCCGGTTGCCGTTGTTGAAGCCAATAATGAGATTAAGGTGCTGATGGCTAAGGAGCGTGACGAAATCGAGCGCATCCTTTCCGCTCTCTCTGCGGAAGCCGGTAGCTTTGCGGCAACGATTAAAAGCAGCTTTGAATGTGCGGCAGAGCTGAATGTTATTTTTTCAAAGGCACAGCTTGCTTATCAAATGAACGCATCTGCGCCGAATATCAACGATGAGGGCATTATCGAGTTGCGTAACGCACGCCATCCGCTTATTGATAAGAAAAAGGTCGTGCCTGTGAATATTCGTCTCGGTAAGGATTTCGATACCCTTGTTATAACAGGTCCGAATACGGGTGGTAAAACCGTTTCAATCAAAACCGTCGGCTTGTTCAGCGCAATGGCCGCCTGCGGCTTAATGCTGCCTGTCAGCGATATGAGCGAAATCAGCGTTTTCAGCAAAATACTTGCGGATATTGGCGATGAGCAATCAATCGAGCAATCGCTCTCGACCTTTTCCGCTCACATGACTAATATTATCGATATTCTTTCGGTCGTTGATGAGCACAGCCTTGTGCTGATTGATGAATTGGGTGCAGGCACCGACCCAATCGAGGGTGCGGCGCTTGCAATGGCAATATTGGAGGAGCTGAAGAGCAGGGGCGCAAAAATTGCGGCAACGACTCACTATGCCGAGCTTAAAGCTTATGCCCTGCAAACCCAGAGGGTGGAAAACGGCTGCTGTGAGTTCGATGTTGCGACTCTCCGCCCGACTTACCGCCTGCTTATCGGTATGCCAGGTCGTTCAAACGCTTTTGCGATTTCCGAACGCCTCGGTATGGAAAAATCAATCGTTGAGCGTGCGGCACAGCTCGTTTCAGCGGAAAACACGCAGTTTGAGGATGTAATCGAAAGCCTTGAAAAAAGCCGTGCCGAGCTTGAAACAGAGCGCATGGAGGCATTTGAGCAAACAAGGCTTGCCGAAAAAATCCGCCGTGAGGCAGAGGAGAAAAAGGAAAACATCGAAAAGCTGCGTCAAAAGGAAATTGATGATGCAAAATCTCAGGCGGCAAGGATTGTCGATCAAGCACGCCGTGAAGCTTATGCCTTGATGGCAGAGCTTGATAAATTGAAAAAAGAAAAGGACAAAGCAAAGGATATGGCTGAGCTTGCACGCAGGGCAAGGGCAACAATCCGCAAGGGTGTTGAAGCAATGGACGAGGCGGCTGATCCCGTCGAAAGCTTCGATGACGATAATTATGTTTTGCCCAGAGAGCTGGCTGTCGGCGATGCTGTTTTGATAGCAGGGCTAAATAAGCAGGCAACAGTTGTTTCGGTGGAGAAAAACGGAAATGTTCAGGTGCTTGCAGGCTCGGCGAAAATGCGTGTGAAGCAGGAGAATTTGCGCCTGCTGACAGGTAACCAAATCAAGCGTGAAAAGAGCAATGCACCACGCAAAAAGGGCGATAGCCTTGAGGGCAGGGGAACGCTTGCCGCCGATACAAGGCTTGACCTGCGTGGTATGCCCGTTGATGATGCGCTGATTGAAATTGACCGCTTTATCGATCAGGGCTTGCGCACGGGCTTGAGCGAATTTACGATTATCCACGGCAAGGGCACGGGCGCTTTGAGGGCGGCAACCCACAATTATTTGCGCAAGTGCAAGTTTGTCAAAAACTTCCGCCTTGGAATTTACGGCGAGGGCGAAAACGGCGTAACTATTGTTATTTTAAAATAAAACGGAAGGGGAAGTGTTGCTTTGTCTAAGGGAACAGGTGTGAGCGGTGTACCTCTTGCGCACCGTTTTAAGCAGAAAAACGAGCTGAAATTCGGCGCAGACGGCAAATTCAGAATTTTGCATTTGACGGATATTCATCAGGTTATGCCCGAAATGGACGATGATGAGGATAGGTCGATACCTGAAAACAAATGCAATGAAACAATCAATGTAATTGAAAAGGCGATTGAACGAACCAACCCTGATTTCATTGTTCTCGGCGGCGATAATATCAACGGCTTTTGGCAGGAGTTCACCTATGACCTTGTTGAACAGACGATTGATGCGATTACCGCACCGATAAGGGCAAGGAACATTCCTTTTGCGGCGGTTTTCGGCAATCACGATTCGGAGATAAAGCATTTCTTCCGTGAATTTCAAATGATGCTCTATATGCGTTACGATAATTTTTGCGGATGCCTTAATCAGGAGCAGGTTTACGGCTGTGGCAACTGCAACATCACGGTCAACGGCTCAATGAGCGAAAAGCCTGCGTTCAATATTTGGCTGATAGACTCAAACGATTATCCTTACGATTCCTGCGGCAAAAAGCTTGATGGCTATGACTGCGTTCATGCCGACCAAATTGATTGGTACGAAAGAACAGCTCAACGCCTTAAAGCCGAAAACGGCGGAGAAGCGCTTCCTGCGATACTCTTTCAGCATATCCCCGTTGCACAAGAGCTTGATTTGCTGACTGAGGCTGATGAAAACGAGCCGAATTGCTTTGAAAAAGACGGCAAGCGTTATACGCTCAAAAGCGAGAATTACATCAGCGGCGTGATTCGTGAAAGACCTTGTACGCCAGCAAACGGCGACAGAACTCAGTTTGAGAGCTGGAAGAAGCAGGGTGATATTGTTGCCGCTTTCTTCGGTCACGATCATCTCAATGATTTTGCAGTTGAGCTTGACGGAATTAAGCTCATCCAAACCTTTGCCGCAGGCTACCATACATACGGCAACGTTGGCGGCGGCAGGCTAATAGTGCTTGATGAGAATAATCCGAGGGAGATTTTCACCGAGAGCTTCACCATTCCGAAAATTTATATTAAATAAAACGAAAACCGCCGTCGGCTCATCGAAGCTGACGGCGGTTCTGTTAAAAAAGCCTATCCTCATTGAGGATAGGCTTTTCGGATACGCATAAAAATAGAATTTGCTTATATAATTATGCTTCTTCCCTCATCTTTGCAAAGCACTCGCTGCAGTAAACGGGGCGATCCTCACGGGGTCTGAAGGGTACTTTGCATTCTGCGCCGCAGCTTGCACAAGTAGCGTCGAACATTTCACGCTCGGGCTTATTAGCGTTCTTGCGTGCGTCACGGCAAGCCTTGCAACGCTGGGGCTCATTCTCGAAGCCTTTAGCAGCATAGAATTCCTGCTCGCCGGCTGTGAATGTGAATTCCTGGCCGCATTCCTTGCAGATGAGAGTTTTGTCTTCGTACATTTTGGTTACCTCGCTGAAATAAAAATATTTTTTCACCCTGAACGGATTTAAACCGTTATCTTGCCTTGCGGCAATGCTCTTATTGAGCTACAAGGGCATTTGATTCAGTTAGCCAACTTTTTTCTGATGCGCTGCAAGCAGTTGTCAACGGATTTTTCGTTGGTTTTGAGCGCTTGCGCAATGGCAGAATATGTCTTGCCGCAAAGGTAAAGGTGAAGCACCTGCTTTTCGTAAGGCGAGAGCCTGTCGGAAATACATTTTGCGAAAGCTTCGATTTCGTCGGCGTTTTGGAGAGTTGACTCCGGATTGTTGCTGTAATCCTCAATTAAGTTGTCATCTTCGAAAAAGACAACATCGAGGCGGCTGTCTTTGCTGCGCTGTTTGAGGAGGTTTTTCATCCTGTTGGCGGCGCAGGTGAAAGCGTAGGTCGTGAAAGCGGTGTTGCAATCCTCTTTAAAGGTGCGGACTGCGGCAAGGAAGCCGATCATACCCTCTTGAAAAAAGTCCTGAATATCTTGCTCGGTTTGGGCAAAATGCGTGGCTTTTGAAAGAATCATCGGTGTGATGCGGCGGTGAAGCTCTGCCATAGCTCCGCTTTGAGCATCCTGTCTGGCGAGGGCAACAAGCTGTGCCTCCGTCATAGCGGTGTATGTAGGGGATGACAAAAATAATACACCCTTTCTCGGACAAGTAAGTTTATCATACTTGATAAACTTACTTTTGTCAATAGATTTAAGCGGATTTCCGAAAAATATTTATATAATTCCAACAATTTAAGGTTTTTGTTGCCGAAAAAAATTATATTTTTTGCTGTAATTCATCTAAATTAAGCGAATAGCTGCCGATGAAATCCTCTAAAAACACCTTTGCGGCAGGGCAATCCAAGCCTTCGATTGCGCTCGAAACGGATTCCTTTGCGCCGCAAAATTCTCTGTTGCCTGCGTCTGTTTCTTCAATGCACTTTATCAATGCGGAGATTTTATCGGCGGCTTTGACGATTTGCCAAAGCGGTTTGTCGGCATCCTCTTTAATGAAAAATGCGCTGTAGCTTTTTTGCATATAGTCAGGCAAAAGGGAAACAAGGCGTGAGGCGGTTTCCTTCTCAACGGTTTTATATGCCTGCTTTAATTCGGGGTTGCCGTATTTTATCGGGGTTGGCATATCGCCTGTTATGATTTCGGGCATATCGTGGTAAATGCCGAGCAGGGCGGCTCTCTCGGCGTTGAGCCTTGTGCCGAATTTTTCATTTGAGATAACCGCAAGTGCATGGGCAATCGCCGAAACCTCAAGCGTATGCTCGCTCAGGGTTTCCTGACGGTTGTTGCGCATCAACGCCCAACGGTGAATATATTTCATTCGTGAAAACATTGCGAAAAAATTGTGTGACATATTTTACTCCTTAAATTTCTGGTGCGGTGAGAACGGTCAAATAATCTGTGTCTTCGATAATCTCATAGCTGAGGGATAAATAATACGGCAGCTTTTCCTCGTATTCTTTAACCATTTGCGGGCGCTTATCAAGCACAACATATTCAGTCAGGTGCTTTGTTCCGACCTCATAGATTTCGTCACGTTGATAAAGCCGTGTGAAAAAGAATGTGCTTGAGGTGACGGTTGCATCATCGGGGATGATTTCAAGGCTTTCTTCAATTTGCTCAAAGGTTTCCTTGCTATCCTCATAACGGACAGCAAATGACGAAATTTTCGGGAATACGGTTGTCAGGCAAATCATAACCGAGGCGGCTGTTGCCAAGGATGTCAAAAAGCGTTTTGGGTTGGGGCGAAGCTCCGAGGCGTTGATAAGCGAAAGATAGAGCATAAGCGCATAAGGACCGTAGGTGTATTGAAAATCGATTGAATACTGATAAACATAGCTTGTCATTATGTTGAACAGCATAAAGGGAAGCAGGAGAATATAGCGTGAAACATTCTTCGTTGCAAAGGGCAGGAAGCCTATCGGAAGCAGAACCTTTAAGATATAGAGCAGCTTTTCCTCCGAAAGGAGCTGAGTGAATACATAGGTTGGGTTAAAGAGAATGATTTTGAACATTCCGATAAGCCCTTGGTCATCGTAGCTGTAGTTTTGATAGTGGAGCATTGTGACACCTGCTCCGCTTTGCGAAACAAGGTGAACCGCAAAGGCAAAATAGCCGAGCGACAAAAATGCCAGAATTGCGCCGTAAAGGTATTTTTTCTTTGAGAGCATAAGGTAAAGCGCAATGAAAAAAACATAAACCGCCGCATCCTCTTTAATCATAAAAACAGGCACGGAGCAGAGAAGCATGGCAATGTATTTTTCTTTTTCGAGGAAATACAAAAGCCATAAGAGCAGGGGAATAAGGAAGCAGTTTTCGTGCAGGTCGTAGCTTGTGCCGCAGATTATGACAGGATTGAACGAGTAAGCAAGGCTGAAAAGAACGATGAATTTGTTGCTCAAGCCCTTGTGTTTTGCAAGCAGATAGAGCGGAATAATGCCGCTTGCCAGCACCGCAGCCTGCGAGATTTGGAGCGTGTACGGTGAGGGGAATATGCAGTAGAGCGGCAACAGCACATAGTAAATCGGCGAAATGTGAACCGCAAAGTGTGACATAAGCTTATCACGCTCACTTGAGGTTATCGGCAAAAATTCCTCCTTCATGTGGTGGAACATATTGCAGAAAAGACCAAAATCAAAGTTCGGCGAAGCAAAAACGGCAACACGCAGACAGCCGAGCACGGCGATTGCCGCAAAAACGATAATTCCGCAAAGCGATGCCGCAGTCAGCGTGAAGCGCTTGCCGAGCTTGATTTTGCCAATGTCAAGCTTGTCACCCTTGAGCAGGAAATTGATTGCAATCGCCGTGATTATAATCATACTCAGGCAAAACCAAAAATCGCTGTTGATTGTCAGCGTAACTGTTGCCAAAAAGCCGTAAGCAAAGGCAAAGGCCCACGAATCCGTACGGATTGAATTTATCGGGAAATTGATAACCGTCAATGCGGCGAAAACCGTGATTACCCAGATAATGTAGTTTATGGTGTCCAAATCAAAAGCGTATTTGATGTTTGTGAACTGCTCGTTGCTGCTCAATATGGCAATAGCGTTGGTGCAGCACCAAGCGGCTAAAAAGCGCTGAATTAAATTTTCAATGGAAAAAACTTCCTTTAATCTTTTCTTCATAAAAAATATCCTTAATCGGTTTATTAAAAATCGCTGTACTGTATTTTATTGCTATTACACATTATACATAACAACAGCGGATAAAGCAAGAAAGCTCTTGAATTTATTTTTTGTTGAGGTTATAATGGTCAATATTTGATTTTGAATTTTTTGGAGGATAATCTTGAAAAAGCAATTAACTTACCGTAATACAATTTTTTGCAGTTACATCGGCTATATTACGCAGGCGATGGTTAATAATTTTTATCCGCTCCTCTTTGTTTGGTTTGAAAAATCGCTCTCGGTTTCGATGGCTCAGCTCAGCCTGCTGATTGCGTCAAACTTTTTCGTTCAGCTTTGCACCGATTTTGCGGCAACATTTTTTGTTGATAAAATCGGCTACAAGGCGAGCGTTGTGATTGCTCATTTCCTCAGCGGACTCGGCTTTTTGCTTCTGCCCGTTTTGCCGTTCAAGCTCGGCTTCATCGGCTTGCTGATTTCAACCGTAATCAGCGCAATCGGAGGCGGCTTGATTGAGGTTGTCGTCAGTCCGATTGTCGAGGCTTGCCCGATTGAAGATGAAAAATCGGGAGCAATGAGTATGCTCCATTCGTTTTATAGCTGGGGACAGCTTGCCGTTGTGCTGATTTCAACCCTTGTTTTTAAGGCGTTGGGTGTCGATTTTTGGAGACAGCTTTCCGTTATATGGGCGCTTGTTCCGATTATAAACGGCTTCCTGTTCCTGCGTGTGCCGGTTTTCACTCTGCCGAAGGATCGTGAAAACGGCGGAATTTTCAATCTCTTTAAAAACAGAATGTTTTGGATTTTCTTTGTGATGATGCTCTGTGCAGGTGCGGCGGAGCTTACGCTTTGCCAATGGGCATCTGCTTTTGCGGAGCAGGGACTCGGCGTGAGCAAAACCGTCGGCGATTTGCTCGGTCCGTGTATGTTTGCGCTCTTTATGGGCATTTCCCGTGTTGTTTATTCAAGGTTCAGTGAAAAAATCAATCTCACCGCCTTTATCGTTCTTTGCTCGGTGCTTTGTATTGCCGCCTATTTGCTTGCCGCATTTGCTTCTATTCCGCTCCTCGGCTTTGCAGGCTGTGCCCTCTGCGGATTTTCCGTCGGCATTATGTGGCCCGGCACTTACAGCATAAGCGCAAAGGTGATGCCTTACGGCGGAGCGGCAATGTTCGCCCTGCTTGCCCTTGCAGGTGATTTGGGCTGCACACTCGGTCCTTCGCTTGCCGGCTGGGTTTCATCCTCGTTCGGTGCGGATATAAGGCTCGGCTTTGCCCTTGCAACTCTGTTTCCTGCGGTTATGCTGGTTTTTGCTGTAATATGCCGAAACAAGCTCAAAAAAATATCATAATTATTTTTGCAAATCTGTAACTTTTCTTGCCTGCTGACCATATTATGGTGATGAAAGGCAAGAAAGGAGGAAACAGACTATGGGATGCAACATTTGCAACGGCAACAGTTCATGGATTATCATTCTCATTCTTCTCCTGTGCTGCTGCGGTAACAACGGTACCTGTGGAAACAGCGACTGCGGTTGTGGCTGCGGTAACTCATCAGGCTGCGGCTGTGGCTGCTAAGCTCTGAACCCCCATCAGCGTCTGTGCGAGGTAATTCTTGCACAGGCGCTTTTTTTGTTTACAAAATTCGACAGTTGTGGTAAAATGAAATTACAAAAGAAACGGAGGAAAGCTGTTATGAAAAAATTTATCAGTTTTATTCTTGTCCTTGCCGTAATCGGTGCTGGCTGTGCAGTTGGCTACGTCGTTTATGATAATGCAACTAACCCCGAAAAGCTTATTGTCGGCAAATGGGTCAACGCCGAGCTTGATAATCTCTATTATGTTTTCAATGAAGACGGCACTGTTTCAGGTAATATCGAAATTCTCGGTCAGGCAATCTCTCTTAACGGCACATATACAATAGACAAAGAAAACTCAAAAATCACGATGACGAACGATGCTGTGTTCGGCTTATCCGCCAATATCGTTCGCAATTTCAAAATCGAGGATGATAAGCTCACCCTCACCGATGACACAACCAACCTTGTCAGCGTTTTTTCAAGAGCAACTGATGCTCAGGCAGGGGATGAATAAGCCCGATGTATCAAAAGGTCATTAAGCGGCTGTTCGATTTTTTGCTTGCTGTGCTTGCTTTGGCTGTGCTTGCTTTGCCGATGTGCATTGTTGTCGTTCTGATTCGGGCAGACAGCTCAGGCAAAGCTCTCTTTGCTCAAAAGAGAATCGGGCAGAATAAAATCTGCTTCAATATTCTAAAATTCCGCTCAATGCCGCAGGATGCGCCTGCGGATCTGCCCACGCACGAGCTAAAAAAAACGGCGCTTGAGCTGACTGATTTTCAGCGGCTCATACGCAGGCTTTCGATCGATGAGCTGCCGCAGTTCGTCAACATCCTCAAGGGCGATATGAGCCTTATCGGACCAAGACCTGCCCTCCCGAATCAAACCGCTTTGCTTGCTCTGCGTGATGCTTACGGTGCAAATTCCGTGAAGCCGGGCTTGACAGGCTGGGCACAAATCAACGGCAGGGACGATTTGGACGATGAGCAAAAGGCAAGGCTTGACGGGGAATATGTCAAAGCTCTGAACAGAGGATTTATCAGCGGCATGAAAATGGATTTAAAATGCTTTTTCGGCACGATCAGGGCGCTGTTGAAGCCGGAACACATCGAAGAATTTAAATAAAACAAAAATGCTCACGGCTTGAATCTGCCGTGAGCATAATTTTTATATATGCTGTTTTGAATAATCCGAGAATTCCTTTGTTCTCTTTTTCTTGATGATAAAATAACAGATGAGGTGAACTATGTTGCAAAGCAACCACGAAATCAGGTAAACGATGTAAAGCATGTCGAGCGTCGGGTTAGCCTTAAATGCGGTGTATATCCATATAACACGGAAAACGCATGAGCCGAAAATTGAAACGAACATCGGAAGCACAGAGCAGTTCATACCTCTTATCATACCGACCAAAACCTCCATCATTCCGCAGAGGAAGTACGGCAGACAAATGTATTTGAGCCTTATCATACCGATTGGTATAACCGTCGGATCAGTCGAATAAAGCTTGAGCAACGTGTCGCCTGCAAAATATGTCAGCGAGCCGAGCGACAAGCCGATAACCGTGACAATAAGAATCGTAACGATCAAAACCTTGTTAATTCGTTCGGGCTTTTTTGCGCCGATATTTTGGCTTGTGAATGTAACCGAGGCGTGGCTGATTGCGTTCATCGAGGTGTAGGTGAAGCCCTCAAGGTTGGCGGCGGCAGCGTTTGCCGCAACGCAGGTTGCGCCGAAGGAATTGATTGAGGATTGAATCAGCACATTGGAAACGGAGAACAGGCTGCTCTGTATTCCTGCAGGCAAGCCGACTCTGAGCATATCCGCAACATCCTGCTTATGGAAGCGTATCTCTTTGATTTTGAGCTGACAGCAGTTGTCGAGCTTGAGCAGGCATATAATGACGAGGATTGCCGAAATATATTGCGAAATAATTGTTGCCAGCGCAACGCCTGCAACATCCATTTTGAATGAGCGGACAAAGAACAAGTTGAGCACAACATTTGTGATGCCCGAAAAGGTGAGGAAAATCAGCGGTCTTGTCGTGTCGCCCATTGCACGCAGTATTGCACTGCCGAAGTTATAAAGCATTAGGGCAGGCATACCCAAAAAGTAAATTTTCAAATAAAGCGATGCCAAATCC
>CAYQRS010000047.1:0-10873 GCA_964419825.1 uncultured Eubacteriales bacterium | reverse complement strand
CTTATATATCTATTGAAAAGGTAACAAAAAAGAAGTATAATATTGTTTCCACTTAAAATGAGTTACGGGCGAATACAGGTGAAGCTATGATCATCAAGGGTGCAAGCGTTTTTAACGAAAATTTTGATCTCGTTCAAACCGATATACAAATTGAAAACGGCATTATCACGGCTTTGGGTGACCTTGCCGATGACAGCGCCGTTGATTTCAGCGAGCTTTATCTTGCACCTGGGTTTATCGATATTCATATTCACGGCGCTCTCGGTGCAGATTCTTCAAGCGGAAGCACAGAGCAGCTTCAAGCAATCAGCCGTCACCTTGCCAGCAACGGCATAACCGCATTTTGCCCAACGACGATGACTCTGCCGCACAGCACCCTGGTCAAGACATTCACCACTGTGAGCGATTGCATCGGCAACGAGAGCGGCGCAAGCATAATCGGCATAAATATGGAAGGACCTTATATTTCTTACGAAAAGAAGGGCGCTCAATCCACCGAGCATATTCGCCTGCCAGATATTGATGAATTCAATTCTCTCAACGCAATCTGCCCGATAAAATTTGTTGATGTTGCGCCCGAAATTCAAGGTGCAACCGAATTTGCGAAAAAGGTCAGCAAATCCTGCAAGGTTTCCGCCGCACACACAGCCGCCGATTACGAACAGGCGCTTTACGCTTTCGGCAACGGCTTCAGCCACGCAACGCACCTTTTCAACGCAATGACTCCAATCAAAAGCCGTGAACCAGGTGTTCCCTCGGCTGTTTTTGAATGTGAAAATGTTACGGCGGAAATTATTTGCGACGGTTTCCACAACCACCCCTCTGTAATCCGAACCGCTTTCAAGCTTTTGGGTGAGGACAGGACAATCGTAATAAGCGACAGTATGTCCGCCGCAGGCTTGGGCGACGGCGAATACGAATTGGGCGGTCAAACAGTTTATGTAAAAGGCGGCAAAGCCACACTCAGTGACGGTACGATTGCCGCAAGCACAACGAACATCTTTGATGAATTCAAAAACCTTTTGCGCTTTGGAATCGATTTGAAAACGGCAATCAAGTCTTGCACGATAAACCCTGCAAAAGCCGCAGGCGTTGACAGCGAAATCGGTTCAATAGCGCTCGGCAAGAGAGCAGACCTCATTGCCTTTGACAAAGACTATAACCTTAAAGCTGTATTCATCAAAGGCAATAGAGTATTTTAAAGCGGTCTTATCGGAAGGCTCCCCGTGGGCGAAACGCCACCGACCGATAGCGCAACCGCATATTTTTGAGAGCCTGCTCTCACAACATACTATGCAAAAATCTTAATGAGGTGAAATAAAAATGAAAACAATCGGCGTACTTATTGCAGACAGATACGAATACAATCCGTTCAGCAAATGGGCAAGCGATAACGGTGCAACCGAATTCCGTGAAAACGGTATGGATATGCTTGAGGTTGATTTCTGCGGCATCAAGCTCATCGCAATGCTCACAAACATCGGCAAGGTCAACGCCGCTAACGCCGCCGCCCATCTTATACTTAAATATGAGGTTGATGAAATCTATAACATCGGCTTCAGCGGTGCTGTTAAGGGCGTGCGCAGGGGTGACCTTGTTGCAGGCGAAACCTATCAGGAATGTGATTTTGATTTAACTCCCCTCGGCAGAGAGCTTGGCGTTAAGCCCGACCAAGAATACATCTACAAAACTGCCGATGATCTACTTAAGCTTTGCAAGGCTCTCGGCATTAAAACAGGCAAGCTCGGCACAGGCGATATGTTCCTGACAAGCAGTGAGAGCAAAAAAAATTTCCACAAGCGATTCGGCATTTGTGCTTTTGATATGGAAAGCGCCGCAATAGCTTCGGTCTGCCACAGATACGGCATCAAAAACCTCAGTATTCGCAAAATCTCAGATGACAGCGAGGACACAGCCTGCGACGATTACAGAGAAATGAATGAGAGCGAGGACAAGGGCTTGACAGAAACCCTCGTCACCCTGCTCAAAGCACGCTACAATGCTTAACTGTAGCCTTTGCCCCCGAAGCTGTAACAAGCCGCGACCGAATGGCTTTTGCACTCTGCCTGAGCTGCCGTCAATTTGCCGTGCAGACAAGCACTTTTGGGAAGAGCCGAACATCAGCGGCACAAAAGGCTCAGGTGCGATTTTTTTCAGCGGTTGCGTTTTGAGATGCGAATTTTGCCAAAACAGCCGCATCAGCCGCAATGCCTGCGGAAAAATGATTGATGCAGACGGGCTTATCGAAACAATCAAGGCACTCGAAGAGCAGGATGTTCACAACATAAATTTGGTCAGCCCCACCCCCTACTATCCCGTTATTGTCAAAGCCTTGGAAAAATACAAGCCGAGCGTTCCCGTAATCTGCAACACCTCGGGTTACGAAAAGGTTGAAACGCTCAAAACGCTTGAAGGGCTTATTGATATTTATTTGCCTGATTTCAAATATTCCGAGCCGCTCACGGCGCAAAAATATTCGCTGTGCAAGGATTACCCATCGGTTGCCTTGGCGGCAATCGGTGAGATGCTTCGGCAAACAGGCTTGCCAAAGCACGATGAAAGCGGAATTATGCAAAGCGGCGTTATGATCAGACACCTTGTTTTGCCGAACAATTTGGAAAACACCTACGGCGTGCTTGACCTGATTGCTGATAATCTGCCAAACGATATTTATGTAAACCTTATGGCGCAATATTTTCCGACAAACGAAGTCAAAAGTCCTGAGCTTCAACGCAAGCTCACGGAGGAGGAATACGAAAAAGCAGTCGGTTACATGATGCTGTTGGGGCTTGAAAACGGCTTCACTCAAGAGCTTTCCTCAGCCGAAGAAAGCTATGTGCCGAATTGGAACTTGATTTAAGGATGATTATTATGACAAGCGAAGATTACGCAAAAAAAGCAAGAGGATTTTTTGAAGAAGGATATAACTGCTGCCAATCTGTTCTGCTTGCTTTTGAAGATATTACAGGGTTCGACAGAAAAACCTCGGCGATGCTCGCCTCCTCCTTCGGCGGCGGCATGGGCAGACTGCGTGAGGTTTGCGGAGCAGTCAGCGCAATGTTTATGGTGAAGGGATTTGCTCAAGGCTATTCCGACCCCAAAGCAACCGACGAAAAAGCCGCCCATTATGCGGCTATCCAAGCTCTTGCCGCCGAATTCAAGGAGGAAAACGGCTCGTATATCTGCAAAGAGCTTTTGGGCTTACCTGGCGCAAGCGATCCTCAGCCCGAAGAACGCACGGCGGATTACTACCTCCGCAGACCATGTGCCGATTATGTTGAGAGTGCCGCAAGGATTGCGGCAAAATCACTGGGCAAATAATTATTAAATTTTGAACAACGGTTCAGTTCCGTATAAGGAGATGATTTTGAATGGGTAAAGTTATAGCCATTGTTAACCAAAAGGGTGGTGTCGGCAAAACAACAACCGCCGTCAACCTCACCGCCGCAGTCGGCGCAAAGGGCAAAAAGGTTCTTTTGGTTGATATTGACCCACAGGGCAACGCAACAAGCGGCCTTGGCATAAACAAAAGAGAGGTTAAGCTTTCTTCTTATGATAACATCATCAGCGGTGTTCCCGCCGCCCAAACAATCATACATTCCCCGTTTAAGAATGTTGATGTAATTCCCTCAACAATGGATCTTGCAGGTGCGGAATTGGAGCTTGTTGATGTTGAAAGGCGTGAGGCAAAGCTGAGAACCTGCCTTGCGCTCATAAAAGCCGATTACGATTATATCTTTTTGGATTGCCCACCCTCACTCGGTCTTATCACTTTAAACGGACTTTGTGCCGCAGACACCCTCCTTGTGCCGATTCAGTGCGAATATTATGCGTTGGAGGGACTTTCACAACTCATTTCGACCGTTCGCAACATCAAGCGTCTTTATAATCCGCTCATCGATATTGAGGGCGTTCTGCTCACAATGTATGACGGCAGGCTCAACCTCACACAGCAGGTTGTTGATGAGGTTAAAAAATTCTTCCCCAAAAAAGTTTTCGCAACTGTTATTCCACGCACGGTCAGGCTCTCGGAAGCACCGTCTTTCGGTCAGCCGATTATGTACTATGACCGCCGTTCAAGGGGAACAGAGGCTTATGACACCCTTGCGGAAGAGCTTATCAACAAGAACAAGTAATCAGGAGGAAAGTTAAATGGCACCTAAAAAAGGCGGACTCGGCAGAGGTCTTGACGCTCTGCTTGTCGATAACTCCATTGAAAACACATCCGCAAACTCTGCGGTTAAGCTCAAACTCAATGAGATTGAGCCGAATAAAAACCAACCGAGAAAGCGCTTTGACGAAGCCGCAATTTCCGACCTTGCGGCAAGCATCGCTCAGCACGGCATCATTCAGCCCCTGCTCGTTCGACCGCTCGGCAACGACGGCTATCAGCTTGTTGCAGGCGAAAGGCGTTGGAGAGCGGCAAGAATCGCAGGGCTTACAGAAGTTCCCGTTGTTATCAGGGAATTGAGCGATGAGGATGCTTCCGCACTTGCGCTCATCGAGAACCTCCAGCGTGAGGATCTTGACCCGATTGAAGAGGCAGAGGGCTACAAAAGCCTCATCGAGCAATATAACCTCACTCAGGAGGAGGCCGCTGAAAGAGTCGGCAAATCCCGTTCGGCTGTTACGAATATTATGCGTCTGCTCGTTCTGCCGCAGGCTGTAATCGATTTTGTAAAAGAAAAGAAGCTCAGTGCAGGACACGCAAGGGCACTCATACCGCTTGAAGACGAAGAATTAACAATCAATGCGGCAAAGGAAATCATCGAAAGCAAGCTTTCGGTGCGTGAAACGGAGAAAATGGTTAAAAAGCTCCTTGCACCAAAAGCACCCGAAAAGGATAAAAAAGAAAAGGAAAAGGATAAATTCATAACTGAAGTTGAGCTTTCACTCACCGAAACACTCGGAAGAAAGGTTCAGGTTAAAGGCACGCCGAAGGGCGGTTCAATCGTAATTGAGTTTTTCGACAAAGACGACCTTGAAAAACTCGCAAAGCTTTTTGAGGAATAATTCATGGCACTTGACGGTCTTACCCTATCATTCATAAAAAACGAAATCGCTCAGGCGGCAATCGGCTGCCGAGTTGAAAAGGTGCATCAGCCCTCCAGAGAGGAGCTGGTGCTTGTTTTGCGTGGCAGGAACGGCGCACACAAGCTTCTGCTCAGCGCAAGAGCAAATTCACCGAAAATTCATTTCACCCAAAATCCGCCCGAAAACCCAGGAACGCCGCCGATGCTTTGTATGCTGTTGAGGAAGCATCTGAACAGCGCATTGCTCACCGATGTCAGGCAAATCGGGCTTGAAAGGGCGCTTTACCTTGATTTTGATGCAACAAACGAAATCGGCGAGCCTGTTAAGCTCACCCTCTGCATTGAGATAATGGCGCAATACAGCAACATTATCCTGATAAACGGTGAAAATATAATTCTCGATGCAATCAAAAGGGTGGACAACGAGACATCCTCACTCCGTCAAATTCTGCCCGGAATGCTTTACAAAATGCCGCCGAAGCAGCCTAAGCCCGATTTGGTCGAGAAAAGCGGAGCTGAAATCGCTCAAGCCGCCGCAAAGGCAGAGGGCAAAAGCGTTTCTTCTGCAATCCTTGCAAATGTTCAGGGACTTTCGCCCATCGTCTGCCGTGAGGTTGCAAGCAGGGCAATCGGCGACGACAAGCGTGTTGAATTTTTGACAGACGGCGAAATTCAAAAAATCGCCGATGAGCTTGAAAAGCTCAAAACAGTTCTCCCCTGCCCCTGTGCTGTAATTGAGCAGAGCGGCAAGCCGTTGGATTTTTCATTCCAAGAGATTACGCAATACGGCGACAATGTTAAAATCAAAAAGTATGAAAGCTTCTCGATGCTTCTTGATGATTTTTATTATGAAAAAGACAGAATTGAGCGAACAAAGCAAAATTCCGCACAGCTACAAAAAACCGTTGCCAACCTCATTCAGCGCACGGCACGCAAGCTCGACCTGCAACGCAAGGAGCTTGAACAATGTGCCGACCGTGAACAGCTCAAGATAAACGCCGAGCTGATAATCGCTAACCTTTACCGCTTGGAAAAGGGTGCGGCTTTTTATGAGGTTGAAAACTATTACGATAACTGCAACACTCTGCGTATTAAGGCTAACCCCGCACTCAGCCCGAATGAAAATTCACAAAAATATTACAAGGAATACCGCAAGGCAAAAACGGCAGAGCAAATGCTGACGACGCTGATTGAAAAGGGCGAAGACGAGCTTGCCTACCTTGATACTGTTGCTGATGCACTTTCGAGAGCTGAAACAAGCGCACAAATCGGCGAAATCAAGGCGGAGCTTATTCATACGGGTTATTTGAAAAGCAAGCAAAAGCAAGGTGCAAAAGCACCGAAGCCGCTCAAGCCGATGGAATACCGTTCAAGCGATGGATTTTTGATATTAGTTGGCAGAAACAATGAGCAAAACGACAGGCTCTCACTCAAAACCGCCGCAAAAAACGATTTATGGCTTCACACGCAAAATTACCCAGGTTCGCACACAATCATTGTCAGCGAGGGCAAGGAAATACCCGACAGCACGATTATCGAAGCGGCAACGATTGCCGCATATCACAGCCGTGCCAGACAGTCATCGGGCGTACCGATTGATTACACTGCGGTTAAAAACCTCAAAAAGCCGCAGGGAGCAAAGCCCGGCAAGGTTATTTATCATGTTTATAACACAATCTATGTAACGCCTGACAGAGAATTTGTCAACCGCTTGCAAGCATAAAAACAGCCACACCCTCGGGTGTGGCTGTTTGGATATATTGGATTATTTAAAAAGACCGAGGATGAGTCTGCCGATTTCATCGAAAATTGCGCAGAGCTTGCTGCCTCTGAATGAATTGACGAGGCTTTCAAAGAAGTTCAACTCTTGAGCCTCAAACTTTTTCGGTGCAGCTCCGTCATCGATAACGAGAGCCTGACTTAGGCAAAGACCGCCTTCGCCAAAAAGCTCAACTCTGACATAATCAAAATTCTCAGCGCCCTCGATTTGGTCAAGGTCAAGCGTTACGGCAGAGCCATCTGCTGTGACACTTGTTTTGGAAATCACCTTACCGTTGGCAATCCATTGAACGGTTGAAGTGTCATTGACCGTTGCGGTAATTTTATGTCCGTCAACGGTGAGACTTGAAAACATCGGATAAGGAAGTCCTGAATTCATAACATCAAAATCCTTTTCAGGACCGATTGTGCTGTTTGCACGAAGACGCCTTGTGACAGCGAAAAATGCGCCGTTTTGCATTGTTGCCTTGATGTTTTCAACATTATTTTCTTCCATCATAAAGATGCTGAAAGAGGAATCAACGGTTTTCTTGCTGTGAGCATCGGTGTTGCTGAAGCCGATGACCGTTTGACCGTAAGGCAGAGTATACATAAGGAGGTTATCCCAAAGAATTCTGTCATAGCCCGTTGTGCCGTTCTTTTCGTTGAGAACCTCAATGCCGAGGCAACTGTCATATTTGAGAATCAAATCGCCGAAAAGCTTGATATTATAGGGATCGTTTACCGCATCGGGATCGGTGTTGCTTTCAATCCAGTCACCCGGGTGGTTGATATGAGAAAGACCGCCGTTTTCATCGATGAACTTGATTGCCTTTTCGTAGCCAGCCTCATTTTCAAGACCGCCGAAGCCGTTGCCGACATCGGGAGCGAGGAAGTAACCGTTGACATGGTTCTTTGTGAGCGAAAGGTTATTCAGCTCATTCGCACCAACAACGCAGGTCATTTTCTTGTTGCGAACAGTTCCGTCATAAAGCGGATATGTACCGCCTGTGATAGCGGTAAATTCATCATCTGTGAGATGTTCAAACTTGTTACCGATAAGCTCCTGATAAGAATAGAGAAGCTGTTTTTCAGGTTCTTTGTTCCATTCAACGCCTGTTATGCCGTGGTCTGCATTGGCAAGGAAATCATAGCCCTGATTATAGTATTCCTTAACCATTGCGGAAAGAGATTCGCCTGCATCGCTGTATGAGGTGTGAGTATGAATTGTGCCCTTATATGCGCCCCAAGCGTTGTCACCGCTCCAGATAACATCCTGATAAGGCGAGATGATTTCATAATCCGAAGCCGCTGATGCTCCGAGGGAGAAAATGCCGAGCTGGAAAACGAAAAGCACGGCAAGCGTAACACTTAAAGCTTTTTTTAATGCTTTCATTTTAATTGACCTCCGCTGTTATTTTTATAAAAATATTAAAGCAGATTTTGGGTGCAAAGTCAATAGCGGCAAACAAAAAGATACCGACTTGACAGCAGGTGTCAGTCGGTATCATTCGCATCATTGTGTTTTGTTAACAAGCAGAGAATAAGCTGAATTCAACTGATTATCGTTGGCTATACCCTCCAAGCTGTGGGCAAGGGTTGAATTCTCATTGAGGGCAACCTGAGCATCGGGAACTATGCCCTCACCGTCGCAATAGGAAGCGCCGCTGTAGGAGCAAACCTTGGCAATGGTGAGCGAAATCGCACTGCCGTCTTCAAGGGGATAAATCTCCTGAACGGTCATATTGCCGAGGGTTGTTGCGCCGACAAGCTTCGCTTTTGAAAAATCACGGAGCTGTGCGGCAAGAAGCTCTGCACCACCCGAGGTTTTTTCATCAACAAGAACAACTATTCCGTTCGGGAAGGAAAGCGCCGAAGCATCGGATGTATAGTTCTTATAGGTTGAGCCGTCTTTTTTAACGGCGCTTGCAACTGCGCCCGAATTTTCCGCACCGCTCGGCAAAAGCAAATCCGCAACGGCGGCGGCATAATCCACCGTTCCATCGGAACAGGAGCGCAAATCGATTATAAGGCTTGTTACGCTTTTTTTGTTGATAAGCTCATCGATTTCCGAGGAAAACTGTGAGGCGGTGTTGGCATAAAAGCCGCTGATGCGGATATAGCCGACCGAGGACATCGATGAAGAATTGACGCTTCTTGTAAAGCCACGCATTACAGTAACGGTTTTGCTGATTCCGTTACGAGTATAGCTCAAGCTGACGGATTCAAAGCGGCGACCGAATTCAAGCGATTCGATAACCGAATCAACATTCTTTGCCGTAACCGCTTCATCGTCAACCGCTGTAATCACATCGCCGACCTTAAGCTCTGCATTTTCAGCAGAAGAGCCTGAATAAACCGCAGTGATCTCAAGCTGTGATTTTTCGGCATTGAATTGAGCGGCAACACCGATTCCGCCCTCGCCCTTGATACGGCGAGTGTATTCGATGTAATCCTGAGCGGTGAGATAATAACTGCCGTTGTCATTCAAGCCTGTCATATATCCGCTTGCAGTATCGGCAAAAAGCAAATCGTCATTAAATTCGCCGTAATAATTGGTGCGAACATAGTTATCGATTGCCGAAATACCGTCATACAATTCAAAGCGGTTTGAAAGCTTGGAGATAAGACCGTTGTAGATGTTTTGGCTGACAGTCATCGTAACGGCGAAGGTTGCCGTAATGCTCAAAAGAATTAAGGCGACGGCAAGACCTACGGATATTTTTTTATTCATTGGCAATTCATCGCCTTTCAGAAAAAATTACGAAGGAAGCTTAATATAGTTCATCGGGTTGACGGTTGAACCGTTTACACGAACCTCGAAATGCAGGTGAGGACCTGTTGAATTACCCGTTGAACCGACTCTGCCGATAAGCTGACCCTGAGTGACCTTTTGACCGTAGGAAACGGCAATACTGTCGCAATGAGCGTAGCAGGTTGAAATACCGTCGCCATGGTCGATAATGATGAAGTTACCGTAACCGCTCTGAACCTGAGCATAGATAACAGTACCGTCTTTTACGGCGTAGATCGGCTGCTTGTTGATGCCGCCTGCCGTAAGGTCAACGCCCGTGTGCATCTTCTTGTTGCCAGTAATGGGGTGAATTCTCATTCCGTAAGGTGAAGAAATATAAACGCCGCTGTATTTAAGCGGGAAAATCATCCCCTTTGAGGATGACGAGGGGCCGCCTGAAGAAGAATCGTCTTTTTTGGTGGTTGATTCTGCCTTTGTTGTTTTCTCCTCTTTGTCATTCTTATCAGTTGTTGATGAGCCGTTGTCACGGATATATTGCTCCATCTGCTTTGAAATCTCAATGAGCTCATCTTCCCATCTGTCAATCGTATCCTTATATGCCTGACTCTCTTTATCAAGCTTATTAAGCTCGCTCTTTGCTTGCGCACTCTGCTTTGAAAGCTCCTGCTTCTTTTCGTTGAGCTTGTCCCCTGCCTTATCGGCATCGGCTTTTTTCGTATCAAGCTCTTCAACCTTTTTGTCAAGGTCGCTCTTTTTGGTTTCCTGCTCCTTAACAGAGCCGTTGAGAGTTTCCTCAAGAGCTTCAAGCTCGGCAATATCATCTTCATAGGTTGCGATAAGGTCATTATCGTGCTGAGCGACACGAACCAAAAGCTCGGTACGAGTCATAAGAGTTGAAAAATCCTCAGAAGAAAGAATGAACTCAAAGGTTGAACCGTTGCCTGCCATATACATAGCACGGATACGCATTTTGAGCAGCTCATAGGTTTCTTCCATCGCCGTGTTTTTCTCTTCGATTGCAGTACCCGTAGCCTCAATCTGTTCGGACAAAGAGCTAAGCTGCTTTGTGATAATATTGATTTGGCTGTTTGTGTTTTTGATATCGGTGTTGAGAATATTAACACGGTTTGTAAGAACATCGATTTGCTTTTGGGTTGCGCTCATTTGAGAATAGATATCGTTAACGACCTCTTTTTGGTCGTTAATTTTATCTTCAACCTTGTCAAGCTTTTGCTCGTTCTTAGCAATCTCGTTTTCGATTTTTTCGTATTCGCTTTGTAATTCCTCGAAGGATTTATCGGTTGTTTGAGAGACTGCGGTTGTGCCC
>CAYQRS010000046.1:0-10884 GCA_964419825.1 uncultured Eubacteriales bacterium | reverse complement strand
TAATAATATATATTTAAGGATTTGTCACTACATTTAAGCAAAAAAACTCAAAAAAATTGCCTTTTGCTCCGCAAAAATTCTGTTGAACACGCTATTGACGAAGCGAGCGCAAACAAAGTATAATCAAAAGGAGAAAATCAAGCCGATTTTGTTCCCACCGAACGGCTCGGCAGAAAAATTCAAGGGGGGTGAAAGCAATGCGAAAATCATTAGCTGTTGCCGCCGCATTATTGTTGCTTTTGAGCGGATGCGCTATGAGCAAGCCGAGCGGCAAGGCAATAACGGTCAGTCTTAGAGTTGATTGCACGGCGGCTGTCGAATACGGCATCAGGAACGAGGCTTCATTTGAAAAGATAATTCCGCAGGACGGCATTATGCTTGAATGTGAGGTTGAGGTGCAGGAGGGCGCTTCAATGCTTGATGCAGTCAAAGCAGCCTTTGCCGAGCAAAAAATCGTCTATGTTGAAAGCGGCGGATACATCAGCTCAATCGGCGGCTTGGCACAAACAGCTTGCGGAGCGATGAGCGGCTGGCTGACGAAGCTGAACGGCGAATTTCCAAGCGTTTCCGCAGCGGAAACCGCAATTTCAGACGGCGACAAAATCGAGCTTATCTATGTCACAAGCTTCGAGGAATTTTAATTAAAAACAGCAAAAGCACCTGAGCGAGCATCAGTCACTCAGGTGCTTTAATTATTTTGTTAAGCGATATTAGAAAACATCGTCAACGATTACCGACTTGAGAAGTGCGGGAACCATACCGAGGAATTTGGGAAGCCACTCGCCGAAGGTGTAAGCGGCAAATCTGAGGAATGAGGGAACGATGCCGAGCTTGTACTCGGATTCGCTTGTTGTGTTATCGCCTGTGAAGGTGATTTTGTTTTCGCCCGATTCCTTAGTTACGGTGTAGGTATCGATGAGAACTGTATCCTGCGGTGCATTTTCGTCTGCATCCTCAGGCAAATCGGTGAGGACATAAGCATTGAGGGTAAGGGTTGTGTCATTGATTTCAACAGTTTCGAATGCGCCACCGACAAAAGCGGGGTTCTGGCTGTCCCAGTTGCCGTTTGACCAGTAGTTGCCGCCGTCACGCTGGATAACGAGGGCATCGATGAAATCTGTGTTGAGGAAGTGACCGGCAAGGAATTCACGAACTACATATCTCTTGCCACCTGCTGTGCCTGAAAGGACATAGGTAACGCCGTCTTTATTGAGCTTGTTGCCTGTAAGGGGCTTTGTGCGGATGTACTGATGGTCGTGACCTGAGAAAGCCATATCGACATTGCACTTATCCAAAACCTTGGTAAGGCTTCTCTGAAGGTACATTGCATCAGGCCATTTGCCATCCTTACCGAGGGTATAGGGTGATTTGTGGAAGAATACGATTTTCCAATCCTTATCGGTTGAATTCATATCGTTTTCAAGCCACTTGAGCTGTGCATTTGAAACCGAAAGAAGGTCATTTGTGTTGAGAACAGCAAAGTGAACATTGCCGTAATCAAAGGAATAGTTTACGCCTGTCTTAACTTCAACGCTCTCGCTCTCATCGAGGTTGAACATCTTGCCAAACCAATAATCAACACCAAGACCGTCGTGGTTGCCCGAAACGGGAACAAGAGTGTACTGTCTGTGAAGTGAATCGAAAACCTCTGCGTAGTAATCCCATTCTTCGTTTGTGCTGTGGTTTGTGAAGTCACCGCAGTTGGAAACGAAATCGACATCGGGCATTTCTCTCAGTGCAGCCTCTACGGTTGCGCCGCCCTTTTTGAAGCCGTCGAGATTGCCTGCTTGAACATCGGCAACGTTAATGAATTTAACTGTTCCGTCGGCATCGTCTGTTTTGAACATACCGGCATAGCTCCAAACTGTGCCGTCGCCAACAGTATACATATATGATTTACCGCTCTGAAGACCGCTGACAACGACCTTGTGCATCCATTTGCCTTCCCATTCCTCGCAAACAGCGCTTTCAACGGTAAAATCAGCGGGAGTGCCTAGGTCTACGTTGTTTATTTTTACCTGTGTATCACACTTTTCATTCGTGTACCAGCAAAAGCCACGGGATGAGGTTGTGCTGCCGTTGACAGTAACGGAAATTCTTGTGGGGGTTTTGCCGTTTACAGGTGTTGTTGTGCCTGCATCTTCAGCCGAAGCGAAGCTTACAGCGCTTGCGGAGAGCATACAAACACACAGCAAAACAGCAATGATGCGTTTAAAATTTTTCATTTTTTGTTTCTCCTTTTTATTTTTTATTATTTTTTTGCTTCTTTGAGGTGGATCAGGTAGCTGTCGCCGTCATTACGCGGTCTGTCAATCAAATTGAGACCGACATTCATCAGCGCTGCACCCGAATGAATATCACCCGTGAAATCGTCCATGTAATATTTGTTCGGGTCAAGACCTTTCAGCTTCGCAAAGCGCGTGTTGCGCATTGTTCGCTGATAAACCACGAAAGTGAACAATGCCTCTGATTTATCCTGCGTAACATAGCCCCAAGCACAGCGATGCCTATCATCATACGGGGAGATAACACGGTACAAATCGCCACTATGAATAATATCGTAATACTTGTGGTAAAGCTTAACCTGCTCTTTGATTTCCGCCTTTTGCTCATCATCGAGCTTAACGGGGTCAAGCTCATAGCCGAATGTGCCGCTCAAAGCAACGTTTGCCTTCGTACGCAGACCTGTGCGTTCATTCATCGAAACATGAGAGCCGACAGTTGAGGCGGGGTAGCACATTGAAGTGCCGTATTGAATGGTAAGGCGTTCGAGAGCATCAGTATTATCGCTGCACCAAATCTGCGGCGAATAATAGAGCATTGCAGGGTCGAAGCGACCGCCGCCGCCCGAACAGCTTTCAAGCAAAATATCGGGGAAAGCTTCACGGAGTCTGTCCAAAAGCTCATAAGTGCCAAGCACAAAGCGGTGGAAAACCTCCTGCTGTCTATCCGCAGGGAGCAACGCCGAGCCGACATTTGTGAGGTTGCGGTTGAAATCCCATTTAACATAGGCAATGTTGTTGTTTTTGAGGACAGAGGACATCTGCTCAAAAATATTATCACGCACATCTGCCCTGCTCATATCAAGCACATACTGCCACCTGCCCGGGCAATTGGTGCGTTCAGGCACGTGCAAGCACCAATCGGGATGCGCACGGTACAAATCCGAATCGGGCGAAATCATCTCAGGCTCATACCAAATGCCGAATTTCAGCCCCTCGTTATTAACTCGCTCAATCAGGCTCGACAAGCCACCTTTGAGCTTGCTTTCGTTGACATACCAATCGCCAAGCGAGCTTTTGTCGTTATCACGGTGACCGAACCAGCCGTCATCCATAACGAGCATTTCAATTCCAAGCTCCTTTGCCTGCTTTGCAAAAGCAACAAGCTTTTCATCGTCAAAATCGAAATAAGCCGCCTCCCAGCTATTGATAAGCAACGGGCGTTTGACCTTGGTGTTCCACCTTTGGTCGATGAGGTGATTATTGTAAAGGCGATGAAAGGTTCGGCTCATACCGCCAAGTCCCTCATTTGAATAAACCATAACGACCTCGGGTGCGGTAAAGCTTTCGTTCGGGTTCAAGCGCCAGTTGAAATCGGTCGGGTTAATTCCCATAACAAAGCGTGTTGCATCGTTGAAATCGACCTCCGCCTGTGCGGTGAAATTGCCGCTGTAAACGAAATTGAAGCCGTAAGCCTCGCCGAAATCCTCGCTTGCGGCTTTGCCCATCAGCGCAACGAACGGATTATATGCATTGCTCGATGCGCCACGCAAGCTACCGATTGACTGGTTGCCGTGGTGAAGCGGCTGAACGGAGAGCGTGCGCTCCCTGTTGTGACAGCCGTAGAGGTGGAGCATATTGTAATCCATCGTCGGGAAATCGAGATTAAGGCTGAGAACACGCTCAATATCGAACGGATATTCAGAGCTGTTTTCAACACGAACGGAGCGTGTCATTGCGCCGTATTCTTCAAAAACGGTGTAGAGCAAGAACACCCTTGCGCCCGTAACGGAATCGATTGCTTCAACCTCAAGCGTTGTTGCCTGAGTCTCCTCCGCAAAGAGTGCGGGCAAGCCCTCAAGCGGCGGCTTACCGCCGAAAATTCGGTGAGAAACATAGCGAATATCAGTTGCGGTGTTGCCAAAACGGTTTTTGATTGCAAGCGCCGTCACACGCATATCGCCCGTGCCGTTGCAGGAGTATTCCATCGGATAAACATCCTGACTGAAATGCGGCTCGCCGAGTATCGGGTCAGAAGCGCTGAACGAAGCGTTATATTCACGCTTTGCCATATATTCGATATTTGTATCGGGAATTTTTGCACCGTAATAGAGATGAACCAAATAGTTCTGCTCAAAAATTTGAAAAACATAGCTCGAAGCTGCTGTATCAAGCTTAAACACCTTGCGCCGTTCATCAAAAATAATCGGCATAAACAATTCTCCTTTTAAAATTTTACACTTTATTATAATCTTTTTTCAGCCTTTTTTCAATGGTTAAAAGCAATAGTAAAACAGCTCAAAAACTGTACAAAAGAACAAAAGACCCGCCGAAAAGGCAGGCCTTTGGTTTGCTGTTCAATATTGAAGTGTCAATTAGCCGACAACCTTCTGAATAGCCTCGACGATAGCGACGATGGCATCTTTAACGCCGTTCCAGTTGATCTTGCCGAAAGCTGAAACAACATCGTTAATGCTGAAATTCTTTACGAATGCTACGATAGCATCTACAATGATGGTGATGTATTCCATTATGTTGCACCTCCTCCACCTATAGTCTTAATCGTATAATAGCACAAAAGAAATAGTTTGTCCACAAAAAATTGGTGAAAAAAGCAATTTTTTTCCAAACGCTCTAAAAGAGATGTCGGTGCAATAACGTAAAATTGCCAACTTGCACAAAATTTTTGCGTTATTTTTTCATCAAAACATAATCGACAATTCGCTTTGCGCTGTTTCCGTCAACGGCAGAGAGGTTTTTTTCTTTGAAAGCTGCGCTATCCTGCACCAAGGCTTCGCCCTCGAAGGCCGCCAAGAGCTGGCGCATATCCTGCGCAACAACGCCCGGAACGCCCGATTTATAGTCAAAATAAAAAGCTCGCTTTTCCGTGTAAAAATCCAAATCGGGTGCAAAGAAAACACAGGGCTTGCCGAGCAAAGCAAAATCCATACAAATCGAGGAATAATCGGTAATCAGCACATCGCTGAGCAAGGTCAGCTCGTTGACCGAGGGATAATCGGTAACATCGGCATCGCAAATCGGTCTGATTTCGCCATGAAGCTGAGGGTGAAGCCGCACGATGAGAAAATATTTTTCACCGAGCGCATCACGGAACGCCGCACCGTCAAAGAGGCTCAAAAACTCCTTATCGCTCTGCCCATCACGGAAGGTCGGGGCGTACAACACGATTTTTTTGTTTTTGCTCTGCGGATATTTTTCTTCAAACTCTGCACGGAGCTTTTGTGCATCTGTGCTGTTCAAAAGCACATCGGCACGGGGCGAGCCGAGCGGCAACACCTGCTCCCTCTTAACACCGAACGCCGAGGCGTAAACATCGGCAATTCCCTCCGAGGAGCAGACAACATAGCTCAGCCTGCTGTTTGCGGCAATTTCCCTTTTGCGGATTTCCTCCGTTTGAGGAATGTCAAGCCCAAAGCGTTTGAACGCACCCTCTGCGTGCCAAAGCTGAACAACAACAGCGGCTTTATTGAAATTCAAATAAGCCATCGGCATAAAATTATCATTCAAAAAGACATATTTGCACCGTGCCAAAAGCATCGCCTTATATGTAAAAAACAATGCGGCTTTAATCGGCGAAGCAAAATCGCCATGAGAGATATGCAGGAATTTAAAATTCCCTCTGCTTGCAAATTCCTTTTCAATTTCACCGAGGCTGTCGTTAAACGAAGCATTGTGTGGGGAAAGCAGAGCAACCCTGTCCCCCTCAACGGAGAACAGGGTGCGTGAAATATTGAAGAAAAGTGCAAACAATCGATAAAATAAAGCTTTCATCACTTTGCCCAATCAATAACCGTTTTGCCGAATGCACGCTGGAAATCGGATTTGAAGGCGCTGTGAATATCGCTGATTTTTTCAACACGGATTTCGTCGCCGACAAGGTTATCCAAATAGCGTACAAGGTTCGGGAAGCGCTCATAATATTCAACGGTTTTCGCAAAATCATCGTAGCCGCTGCGTGATGAGCCGTACATTCTCAAGCCTTTTTCGAGCACCATACGGGTGTTAATATCAACGAAGTTTTCGCTGACACCCATCAGGGATATTGTTCCCTCAGGGTTGATAATGTCAATCATTTGGTTGATTGCGCTGCGTGAGCCTGCGCCACCGACACATTCAAAGCAATGGTCAAGTGCAAGCTCCTTCGGCACATTGTCAACATGATAGGTTGCCTTGGCAAAAGAAAAATAATTTAGCTTTTCAAAAACAGTGCCGAAGATGTGAAGCTCGCTGTCGGGGTAAAGATAATGGAAAAGCAGGGCTGTGATATAGCCGACATTGCCATCACCCCAAATGCCGATTTTATCACGGCGGCTGTGAGCAATTTGCTCAAAGCGGCTGATTGCGTGAACGCAAACGCTGACAAGCTCGGTGAACGAAGCAACATTCATATTCATATCGCTCGGGATTTTCACAACACGGTTCGGCTTGGCTGTGATAAAATCCTGCAAGAAGCCATCAACACCACTGGAACGGAAATAGCTCGTGCGGCGGTAGTTCTCGGCAACGATATCATCATCGGTTGTGGGAGTGTTCGGAATCGGGATAACAAAATCGCCGACATTGTATGTGCCGGTCGGGTCGTAAACGACCTTGGCAACACATTCGTGGGTGAGCGCCATCGGGAGCTTTTCTTCAAGAGCCGCCTGCGAACGCATACCTTGATAATAGCGCTGGTCAGCCTTGCAAATTGAAAGCTTATACGGGCGCATAATAACCTCATCCTTAGCGGCAAGGCCGATTTCTTTGTAGGTGACATCTATCATGCCGGGGGCAATGAGCTGATATACTGCATTAACCATTGTTAGTTTCTCCAATCAATGCCTGTGCAACCTTCATATCGAAAGGATAGGTGATTTTGATGTTGAAAACTTCACCCTGAAGCACATGAACAGGCTCGCCTTTAAGAATGTACATCTTGCAAGCATCTGTAAGAATATTTTTTTCCTCATCAGTAAGTGATTCAAAAATCTCTTTAAGGCGTTTTGCTTTAAAGGATTGCGGAGTTTGTCCCTGATACATATTGTCACGAAGCGGAATTGAAGTGATCGATTTGCCGTCAACGCTTTCGACGATTGTATCTGCGGCAGGAACCATCGTATCGCAAGCGCCGTATTTTGCGGCGCAATCGATGTTTTCCTCAATAATTCTGTGGGTGACGAAAGGACGAACGCTGTCGTGAGTTACGATGATCGTATCATCATCCAAGCCGTAGTTAGCCTCGATATAAGCGATTGCGTTCATAATCGTATCGTTACGGGTTTCGCCGCCGTCGATAACAACGACCTTATCGGTTTTGCCCATATTTTTTTCAACAAGATTGCGAGCGTGTTCAACCCATGAACGGTGAGTCGGAACAATAATCTTTTCAAAACGGGGGTTAACAAAAAACTTTTCTACGGTATGGATAAGTATGGGCTTTGAGCCAAGCTGCATAAACTGCTTAGGCATATCCGTGTTGCCCATTCTGCTGCCCTTACCGCCTGCAAGAACAATACCGAAAACCATAAAATCAGTCCCTCTCCTCAATTATTTTGATTTAACTTTTTCATCGTAAATATCACAAACCTCGTTCACTTCTCCGCTTGCGATAACCTTGCCCTTTTCGAGCAGGATTGCCTTCGTGCAGAGGCGGCGAACCTGACTTGTGTTGTGTGAAACGAAAAGAACGGTCACGCCCTTATCGAACATACTCTTGATTTTTTCCTCGCTCTTTTTCTTGAACTTGGCATCACCGACGGAGAGAACCTCATCAAGAATAAGAACCTGCGGATCAACTGCGGTTGCAATCGCAAAGCCGAGCCTTGCCCTCATGCCCGAGGAATAGTTTTTGACGGGAACATCGATAAAATCCCCAAGCTCGGAAAATTCAACGATTTCGTCATATCTTTCGGCGATATATTTGCGTGAATAGCCCATCGTCGCACCGTAAAGGTAGATGTTTTCCGCACCTGTGTAGTTCATATCGAAGCCTGCGCCAAGCTCAAGCAGGGGCGCAATAACGCCGTTGACCTCAACGCTACCCTTTGTCGGCTTGAGAACGCCTGCAATAACCTTGAGCAGGGTGCTTTTTCCTGCGCCGTTATAGCCGAGGATACCGATGCGTTCGCCCTCTTTAAGCTCGAAGCTTATATCCGTCAAAGCCCAGAACTCCGTAAAATGGAGCTTGCGTGTGATGAGCTTGATGAAATATTCTTTAATGTTATCGATTTTTTCTTTGTTCAGGTTAAAAAGAACACTTACATTCTCAACCTTTACTGCGGTTTTAGCCAAACTTTTCACCTCAAATGTGAAGGATAAACTTATCCTGCTTTTTGTAGAAGAGAACCGAACCTATCAAAATCATCGCCAAGCTGAAGCCGAGCGCATAGATAAAGTGGTGCCAATTCCACATCTCGCCGAACAACACGCAGGAACGGAACATTGAAACGATTGAATAAAGCGGATTTGCCATCAGCGCAAGCTGAATATACTTGTTTGCGCCGAGAGAATCGACCTTGTAAACGATTGGTGTTACATAAAAGAGCAACATACAGAATACATCGTAAATATACTCAATATCCTTGAAAAAGATATTCAGCGTCGAAAGAATAAGACCAATGCCGAGGCAGAGCAGGAGCAGAAGCAAAATCGGCACAATGCTTAGGAAGGCGTAAGGTGTCAAAACGATTTCGACATCGGTGCAAAGCATATAGTATGCAATCATACAAACGAGAACGGAGAGCGAAATCAAAAATGTGATGAAGGTGGAAAGCACATTTGCCAAGGGGTAAATATACTTCGGCACATAGACCTTTTTAATAACGCTTGAGCTCAGGCGTATTGAACGCATCGCACGCTTGGTTGACTGAGTGTAAAATTCATAAAGCAAGCGACCGCAAAGCAAATAAATCGGGTAGCAGACAACACCCTCACTGCTCTTGCCGAAAACCTTGCCGAAAACAAGAACAAGAACAAGGGTTGTCAGCAACGGCTGGAGAAATGTCCAAAACAAGCCGAGAACCGAGTTGCGGTATTGCAGTTTAACATTCTTTTTGACAATTTCAATTAAAAGGTAACGGTAGTTCCAAAAATTTTTGAAAAAGCCTTTTTTGTTATTTCCCATAGGCTCATCTCCATTTGATGAAATATTTAAGCATTGATGAAATTTGAATAAGCATCAGCTTAAAATTCTTTTTGCTTTCCCTGCCCCAAACATGGTAAACGATTGCATCGGGGTAAAAAACAGCGTTTGAAACTGTGTTGACGGTTCTTGTAATATCGCCATCCTCGAAATACATAAAATATCTTTCGTCAAAGCCGCCGATGGATTTGAACAGCTCCGTTTTGAACATCATAAAACAGCCTGTTGCGTTTTCGATTTTGGTGGGCTTTGTGAGGTCACGGTCGAGCATTGCGTATTCACGCAGGAGCTTGCTCGGCTCAGAGCCTCTCATACGGCTTGCGGCAAGATATTTGAGCGTCGGATTTAATTTGCCCAAAATTTGCGGTCTGCCGTCGGGAAAGCAGATTTTCGGCGAGAGCAAGCCGATTTCAGGGTTTGCCTGCATATATTCCGCCATCTTCGCAATAACATCGTCTTTAATGCTTATATCAGGGTTGATTACGCAATGGTAATCGGATTCGATAATATCTCTGACAAGGTTATGACCGCTGCCGAAGCCCTTGTTGGTTTTCGGCTCGATAACCGTAACGCAGGGATAAGTTTTTCTGATATGGTCGGGAGTGCCGTCTGTTGAGAGGTTGTCCACAACATAGAGCTTAAAATCGACACCTTTGGTTTTTTCCAACAAGGTTTTAACGGTTTCGTCAATGCTGCCCATATTGTTATGGGTAACAATACATCCGCTTACGGTAATGTTAATCGGAACCATTCCTTTCGTATCTTAAAAGACAGGCGATAATATTCAGCCGCCAGATAATTTTTTGTGCCAGGCTGGTTTTGCCACCTGTTAAGCTGCCGCTGTTACGGCGGTAAAGAATCAAAGGCTCGTTAATAAAGCTGACCTTGCCTTTTTTCTCGTTAACCAAGCCGAGCCATTGATCGTGCATCGGTATCTTTTTCGGAAAAGGCAATGCCGCCTCGAATCCGCTCCTGCTCAGCGCCATACAAGCGCCTGTGTAGCAGTTTTTGAGAATATTGTGCGCCATGCCTTTTTTTGCGAAAACAGTTTGGAAAAGCGTTTTGCCTGTTTTGTTGAGCTGCGCATCCGTCACATAAGCATCGTGCAGAACGCAGGTTGCGCCTTTTTCGATTTCCGCAATAACTCTTTCGACCTTGTTCGGCAGCCAAACATCGTCCTGGTCGCATAAAAAAGCAACATCGCCCGTGCAGGCTTTGAGCATAAACTCTTTGTTGGCATCAACGCCATGCATCGGACCACGAACATACTTAATGCGCTTATCCGTTAAAAAGGGTTCGACCGCATTAAAGGTTCTGCCGAGGGGGTTATCGTCGGAGATGATGACCTCATCATCGGGGGAGAGCTGAGACAAAACCGAAGCGATTTGCTCAGCGATATATTTCTCGCCATTATAGGCGGCAATAAGCACCGAAATTTTCATAACAGCTTACCTTTTGGAAAATGTAATTTGCGCCGAAAGGCATAGTGGCACAATTATTAAGAGAATTTTACCATACAAT
>CAYQRS010000045.1:0-10936 GCA_964419825.1 uncultured Eubacteriales bacterium | reverse complement strand
CTCCTGAGGAACTTGGCAGGTATCGGGATCCTCGCCCTTGATGCACTCGGTGAGGAGTGACATGATGTTGTTCATCATTTCGTCAATATCCATTCTTGCCTTTTCGTAGTTGATCATGTTCTGGTTGTTCATAATCTGCTCACGAAGACCCATAAATTCTTCTTCATAAGCCTGAAGCTTCTGCTCGTTTGCATCCTCTTTGCCTGCCTCGTGCTGATAGCTCATGTGAACAAGCTGCATCTTGCCGACAAGGTCATTGAGGGCATCGTCTTTTTCGTTAGCTTCACGAGCTGTTTCAAAAGCAGTATATCTGCTGTCTGCCTGAATAGCCTTGCCAAGCTCTCTTGTGAGTTTTTCGATGTTGTCCATTGTAATTCTCCTAAAATAATTTTATTTTTAATCTCGTTTGAGAAATTAAACAAGTTCACCAGATAAAATCCAGTTGCGTGCCGCCGTGACCTTGACCGTACAGAAATTGCCGACAAGGCTTTCGTCACCCGGGAAATCAATCATAACGCTGCCGTCGGTTCTGCCCGAAGCAACGCCGTCAACACATTCCTCGCAAAGCACACGGTAGGTTTTGCCAATCGTTTCACGGCACCTTGCAGAGGCAATCTCCTCCTGAGCAAGGGTAAGCTCTCTGAACCATTCGCCTTTTTCCTTGCGGCTCACAGGGTCTGGCATAGCCGCCGCCTTTGTGCCCTCTCTCGGCGAATAAATAAAAGTGAAAAGAGATGTGAAGCCGACCTCTTTGATCAGCGAAACCGTATCGAGGAATTCCTCCCTCGTTTCGCCTGGGAAGCCGACAATAACATCGCTCGTCAAGCTTATATCGGGCATTTTCTGCCTTGCATAAGCGATGAGTGATAAATACTTCTCACGGGTATAGCCCCTGTTCATCGCCTGAAGAACACGGTCGTTACCGCTTTGGAATGGCAGATGCAGGTGCTTGCTGACCTTTTCACATTCAGCCATCGCATCAAGCAGCTCGTGAGTGCAATCCTTCGGGTGCGAGGTCATAAAACGAATTCTAAAATCGCCCGATATTGCGTTAATTTCACGCAAGAGCTGAGCAAAGCTCATTTCATCACTGCCTCGGTTATACGAATTGACATTTTGACCGAGCAGTGTTATATCCTTACAGCCCGAAGCGATAAGCTCCTTTGCCTCGGCAATAACAGCTTCACTGCTGCGGCTGCGTTCCCTACCACGGACATAAGGCACGATGCAATAGCTGCAAAAATTGTTACAGCCGTACATAATCGGAAGCCAGCCCTTGAAGCTGCCGTCACGGCGAACGGGCAAGCCCTCGGCAATATAGCCGTCAGTCTGCTCGACATCGAAAACACGCTTGCCGCCGCTGAGAACCTTGTAAACAAGCTCAGGCAGGCGGTGCATTGCATGAGTGCCGAACACCAAATTGACAAAAGGATAGCTCCTTTGGATTTTTTGCCAAACATGCTCCTGCTGCATCATACAGCCGCAAAGAGCGATTATCATATTGCGGTTTTTTTCTTTAAGCGGCTTTAAAGCACCGACATTGCCGAAAACCCTGTCATGAGCGTGCTCACGCACAGCGCAGGTGTTGTAAAGCACAAAATCGGCTTGCTCAGCTTCCTCTGTAAAGCCGTAACCCATTTGGCTCAGCCAGCCTTTTAAACGCTCGCTGTCCGATACATTGCCCTGACAGCCGAATGTGTGAACATAGGCAAGGGGCTGTCTGTCGGGGAAATGCTGTTCTATGATTGTTTTTGCAAGCGAAGCGTATTCACGCTGCTTTTTGATTTCGTCAAAAGAAATCTCAAAATCTTTTCTTTCAAATCGGGACAAAAACGGTCACCTCCGTCGTTACACTATTACCCTATTTTAACTCTTGAATTATACTACATATTTATATATAAAACAAGACAATATCGGAAATTTGGTCAGATTTTCTATAAATATTCTTCCCCTTAAAGTGGATTTCAGTTTATTTTTGTGATATAATTTATTCGTCAACAGCTTTGTTGCCGCTGAAGCTGCAACCGCAAAGCATAAAGCGTGCAAGAAAGCTAATAATAAACAGAGAAGAAGAGAAAAGGAAGAACAGGCCTATGTTTTTATTTGATACACATGTACACACAAGCGAATCCAGCGTTTGCGGCAGAAGCACCGCTGCACAACAGGTTGCTTACTACAAAAAAGAGGGCTATGACGGCTTTGTTATAACCGACCATTTCAAGCCGAGAGATGCCGACGGCAAGCGTGGCACTCTGCCGTGGAACGAAAGGGTTGCCATACAGTGGAGGGGCTATGAAGAAGCAAAAAAATTCGAAACGCCCGATTTCACCGTTTTGCACGGCACGGAAATCCGCTTCAAGGGCTACGATAACGATTACCTTGTTTTCGGCGCTGATAAGCAATTCTTTTACGATAACCCCGAAATCACCGAAACAAGCATTGAAAACTTCAGAAAAGTTACAAAGGAGCACGGCGGAATTTTGATTTTTCAGGCACATCCGTTCCGCAACCACATGACGATAATCAACCCCCTGCTTGTTGACGGCATTGAGGTTTACAACGGCAACTCAAGCCACAATTCACGCAACGAAATTGCAATGCTTTGGGCTGAAAAGAACAATATGCTCAAGCTCAGCGGCAGCGATTGTCACAGAGAATGGGAGGCAAGCCCAGGCGGAATTCTTTTTGAAGAAAGACCAAGGAACGAAGCCGAATTTGTTGATATGATCAGAAAAAGCCAATATAAGCTCAAATAAGCAAAAAGTCATTCACCGTGCAAGTGAATGACTTTTTTGTTATTTTGTATTAGCATAAATCGACCGTGTGATACGCATCATCTCGTCATATTTTTCCTCAATCTCGCTGACAAGCTTGAGCTGAGTTCGGCATCGGTCAAGGTTATGCGTGGGATAGCTTGTTTTGAAATAAGTATCGCCGTTGATATAATCGCCAAGGAAGCGCATACCACATTCAAGCGTCATAAGCTTAACGGAAAACGGCAGATATTCAACCTCTTTTTCCGTCAGACTGCGACCCGCCGCCTCAAGATAACCGTTTGTGAAGCTACGGTAAACCTCAAGGCTGAAGCGCACCTTTGAAAGATTCTTTTCATCCTCGCTCGCAATGTTGCCTGCAAAGCGCAAGCTGTCGCCGAAATCATAGAGCGAAAGCCCGGGCATAACAGTATCGAGGTCGATAACGCAGATTGCTTCGCCGCTCTTTTTATCGAAAAGAACATTGTTAAGCTTCGTATCGTTATGAGTTACACGCAAAGGCAGTTCGCCTTTGTCAAGCAAATCGGTCAGCACGGAGCAATCCGCTTTACGGCTGAGAATGAAATCGATTTCTTCACGAACCTCACCTGCCCTGCCGCTCAAATCATCGGCAACGGCTTTTTCAAAATCCGCAAAGCGTGACGGCGTGTTATGAAAATTCGGTATCGTTTCGTAAAGGGTATCGATCGGGTAATCCGCAAGCATATTCTGGAATGAGCCAAAAGCCTTGCCTGCCTGAAAGCAAATCTCGCTGTTATCGGGCAGATTATAGCTGAGAGTGTTTATGATATAGTTTATAATTCGCCAGCTTCTGCCTTGGCTATCCGTGTAATAAGGCTTGCCGCTCTTTGTCGGATAAACCTTGATTGATTCACGCTTCGGGTTGCCGCCGTTTTCGATAACCTTTTTGCGTATAAAATCAGTCACGCCGATATAGTTGGACATAAGCTCATCGGGATTTTTGAAAACATTGGTGTTTATCTGCTGTAAAATATAAAGCTTTTGGTTGCCGTTATCATCAAAATTAAGTGTAAAAGTGTTGTTGATATGTCCGTTATTGATAACGGAATAATCATAAAGCTCGCCCTTAAGGGAATATTGCGAAAGCACCTCATCTAAATTTATAATGCCGTCGTTCATATCCGCACAGCCTTTCCAAAAAAATTATAAAAGCAAATTTATCGCACAATAAAATTATACCCGAAAAGAGAAAAAAGTAAAGAGATAAAAAATTTTTCGCTCCGCTTGGCTTTGCAGAAACTGCGAAAGCCAAAGAATCAAAGGAATTTTTACACATTTATTAAGATTTTTTTAAGTTTTACGAAAACTGTTGAAAAGCCGAATTTTAAGTGCTATCATAAAATCGAAACGAAGGAGGTAATAACAATGAAATGTAAATATTGCGGAACAGAATTAGACAGCGGTGCATTCTTTTGCTCCAACTGCGGCGCAAAGCAAGAAGAGCCTCAGCCCGAATATGTCCACGCAGAATATGTCGGCAACGAAAGCAGCGACAAAAGCGATATTGAAAACAATAAGCTTGTAGCTCTGCTCTCTTATTTCAGCTTTTTGTTCATCATTCCGTTAATCGCCGCACCCAACTCAAAATTCGCAAAATTCCACGCCAATCAGGGCTTACTGCTCTTTATCTTCGGCGTTGTTTGCGGAGTTGTTGCGGCAATCCCGATCCTCGGCTGGATTGCAAGCGGAATCGGAACTATCGTCACTGTTGTACTTTTCGTCAAAGGTGTTCTCAACGTACTCAGGGGCGAAGAAAAAGAGCTTCCCTTTATCGGTCATTACAGAATAATCCACTAAAACCGAACTCAGGCAAAAATCAAGCCCGATGCTTTAAAGCATCGGGCATTTTGTTTGTTCAAAGCCTCAACCCAAAAGCGATTCGGGCGATTGTGGGATATGAGGACATTCGATTGAGGGCTGACGATAGAGAGGATTTGCCCAATAAACGGCATTTGCGATAATACGCTGAACGTTCGGATTTTTAAAGGTCGGGTTGCTTTCGTGACCAGGCTGGAAATAGAACACCTTGCCCAAGCCCTTGTTCCAACAGCATCCGCTACGGAACACCTCGCCGCCTGCAAACCAACCCATAAACACGGTTTCATCGGGTGTGGGAATATCAAAGCGTTCGCCGTACATTTCTTCAACGGGCAATTCAAAATAATCGCCGATGCCCTGTGCGATTCTGTGGGAGGGCATAATATTCCAAACACGCTCACGGTCACCCTCACGCCAATTAAGCGAGCAGGTTGTGCCCATCAAACGCTTGAACGGCTTTGAAAAATGAGCCGAATGTAATGCGATAAAGCCCATACCGCACATAACAGCGTTATAAACACGCTCCGAAACTTCATCGGGAACTTCGTGATGAGCCATGTGCCCCCACCAGATGAGAACATCGGTTTCAGCCAAAGCCTCATCGGTAAGCTCGGATACGGTTTCAAGCGTTACGGTTTGAGCCTGAATATCATCGTATTCATTGAGGAAGCCTGCAATGCAGTTATGTATGCCGTCGGGATAAACGGCACGGACTTCTTCATCGTTCTTTTCGTGGACAAATTCATTATAAACAGTTACTTTTATCATCTATAACACCTCGGTGATATTGTACTACTTTGTTATACTTTCGTCAATCAATTTTTCGGCAAAGCAGTCAGCGGCTTGAAAACATAGCCCTGCTGCAAGGCATAATCGATAATATCACCCAAGGCGGCGGCATTATCGGCAGAAACAGAGTGGAGCAGAATTATTGCGCCAGGGTGCAAACGGGCTGTAACCGTGTTAAAAGCATAATCCCTGCCCTTTTGAGCGGAGGTATCCCAATCTGCATAAGCCAATGACCAGAAAACAGATTTATAGCCCAAGGACTGAACCAAATCAAGCGCACAGTCGCTGTATGCGCCCTCAGGGAAGCGGAAATACGGCGATGTATAGCCGAATTTTTCCCTCAAATAATTATCACAGGTTTGAATTTCCTGAGCCATACGGGTTCTGTCGATTTTGCTGAAATTCGGGTGCTTTGATGAATGGTTGCCGATAATATGTCCCTCTTTGATCATTCGGGCAATAAGCTCAGGCTCGGCCTTGATATGCTCCAGAGTGCAGAAAAACGCCGCACTCACCTTTTTCTCCTTTAAAACATCCAAAACCTTTGATGTATAGCCGTTTTCATAGCCGCAGTCAAAGGTCAGATAAAGCACCTTTTGCGTTGATTTATTATCATAAGTTACCGCATTGAAGCCCTTTTGTGCAAAATAATTTTGCGAATCGATGCTGATTTGGTGCGGCTTGCCGTCTTTTGCAACGCCGAAGCTGTGGTTGATTGCTTGAGTTGAAAGCCCCCTTGAATTTGAAGCATCCTGCACGGCGAAAGCAACGCTCGGCAAAGGAGTGTAGCCTGTGTAAGTGCCTGCGGAAGCTGAGGGCTTGCCTGTTATATTCTCGGCAACAAATGCAGGATTTGTGAGAGCTTGAGGCTTTGTGGTTTTCACGGAAGCCGTCGGTGCGGTTGTCTTAACCGCCGTTGCCGAAATGATTTCCGTCTTACGTTCCGCAGCATCAGCGGTGCGGTCAAGATAAGCGGTGGTCGTTTCTTCGCTGTTAAAAATCAAATCCTTATTTGCCGCCAAGGTCAAGCCTGCCACCGCCAGCAGGCAAAGGCAAAGCGCAAGCAAAGTTGTTTTTTTCATAAACACATCCCCTTTTTATGTTCGGGCAGCAGCCGCCGCTACTACCCTATTATACTATAACCGATGTTAAAATAAAAGCTATTTTATCATTGTTTGCATACTGTCCATAACATCGCCGAAGGTTCGCATTGCTTTCATTGCGTTCCTCTTTGTTTGCTTTTTCATTGACGGATTCATCATCGCAACGCCGAGCATTGCGGCAGCACCGCCGACAGCCATACCGATTCCGAGACCTTTGACCATATTTGAAGTTGTTGCTCTCATTTTTTCACCCTCTTTCATTCTTAGATTTTGCTGAAAAAGCAGAAAAACACAAGAAAAATATTTGCAATAAACCAATCAAATATTGCATATTCGTGCTTTTTGTGATTTAATGTATTTATATTTATCTTAAACTGAGGATTCCCTAATGAAAAGAACACAACGCACCCTTGCAATACACGATATATCCGGCTTCGGCAAATGCTCGCTGACCGTTGCACTGCCGATTATTTCAGCCTGCGGAATCGAAACAACCGTTATGCCAACAGCCGTGCTTTCCACCCACACGGGCGGCTTTGAGGGCTACACCAAGCGTGATTTGACCGCAGATATGCGCCCGATGGCAGACCATTGGAAAAAGCTCGGCATTGAATTTGATGCCATTTACAGCGGCTATTTAGGCTCTGCGGAGCAAATCGATATTGTCAAAAGCATTATAAAAGATTTCAAAACAGAGGATAATTTTTTCCTCTGCGACCCGGCAATGGCGGATTTCGGCAAAATGTATGCCCTTTTCGATTTGGATTTTGCCGAAAAAATGGCTGAGCTTTGCGCTATGGCTGATATTATTGTGCCCAATTTGACGGAAGCGGCATTTATGCTCGGCGAGGAATTCAAGCAAGGTCCTTACACAAAGGAATATATCGATTCAACTCTCAAAAAGCTTGCTGAACTCGGCTGCAAAAAAATTGTTTTAACAGGCGTTTATTTTGACGGCGACGAGCTTGGCTGTGCCTGCTATGACAGCGAAAGCGGCGTAACGGATTACTGCCTGCATCCGAGGCTTGAGGGCGTTTACCACGGCACGGGCGATGTTTTCGCAAGCACGCTTTGCGCCTGCCTACAAAATGGATGCGATTTGGTGAAAGCCGCTGATTTGGCGGCACGGTTCACCTGCAACTGCATTGCTCGAACCCTTAAATTCACGCCCGATGTGCGCTACGGCGTTTCGTTTGAGGGCGAACTCCCCAATCTGATAAAGGAGCTTAATCTTTATGAACAATAAAAAAACGCTTAACATTGTTTTGATTGAGCCTGAAATTCCGCAAAACACCGGCAACATTGCAAGAACCTGCGCCGCAACGGGAGCAAGGCTTCATTTGGTTGAACCGATGGGCTTTAAAATCGATGACAAAAAGCTCAAGAGAGCAGGTCTTGATTATTGGCATCTGCTCGACATAACTTATTATAAGGACAAAGACGAGTTCTTTGAAAAAAACGCAGGCGGAAGCTTCTTCTATTTTTCGACCAAGGCACAGCATAAGCACAGCGACATCGAATACCCCGACAACAGCTACCTTGTCTTTGGCAAGGAAACGAAGGGCTTGCCCGAAGAAATACTGAAAGCAAACCCCGAAACAACCGTTAGGATACCAATGATAAACGACAGCTCCGCACGCAGCTTAAATCTCTCGAACAGCGTTGCAATCGGCGTTTATGAGGTTTTGAGACAATGGGATTACCCTGAGCTTCTCTGCCGAGGCAAGCTAACAAAATACGAATGGTAAAAAAACGCATCCGAATGTACCGAGTACAAACGGATGCGTTTCGCTTTATATATCGTTTTTCAAAATATCGTCATAGGTTTCACGCTTAATGACCGTTCTTGCCTTGCCGCCGCTGACAAAGATTACGGGCGGACGGGGAATACGGTTATAGTTTGAAGCCATTGAATAGTTATAAGCACCTGTGGAGAGGACTGCGACAATGTCACCGGGTTCAATGGCTTGAATCATTGCATCCTCCTGAATAAGGTCACCGCTCTCACAGCATCTGCCTGCAAGGGTTATTTTGGAATTCTTGGGCTGATTCGCCTTATTTGCGCACATTATCTCATAGGTTGACTGATAGAGAATATAGCGAGGGTTATCGCTCATACCGCCGTCAATCGAAACATAGGTGCGGATGCTCGGTATTGTTTTAACCGCACCTACGGTATAGAGTGTTATGCCCGCACTGCCGACAACGGAGCGGCCGGGCTCGATAATAACAAACGGAGTCGGCACGCCGTAATCTGCACAGCATTTTTTGAGAACGCCTGCAACATCGGTCATATATTCGGCATAAGGCAAAGGCTCATCATCGCTTGTATATTTAATGCCGAAGCCGCCGCCGAGATCAAGCTCGGCAACATCCTTACCTGTCTCAGCTTTAATATCAGCCATAAACATGACCATAACCTCTGCGGCGTGCTTAAACGGCTCAACATCGAAAATCTGAGAGCCGATGTGGCAATGTATGCCCTTGAACTCGATATTTTCTGCGGCAACCGTTGCTTTAACCGCCTCCATTGCTTCGCCTGTTTCAAGCGCAAAGCCGAATTTTGAATCAATTTGACCTGTGCGAACAAAGGAATGAGTGTGAGCATCAATGCCAGGCTTGATACGCAACAGAACGCTGACGGTTTTATTCTTCGCTTTTGCGATTTCCGAAAGATTGTTAAGCTCGAAAATGTTATCGACAATTATTCTGCCGACACCTGCATCAACAGCCTCCTCAAGCTCAAAAAAGGTTTTGTTGTTACCGTGAAAATAGATACGCTCGGCAGGGAACGATGCCTGAAGCGCAGTATAAAGCTCACCGCCCGAAACAACATCAAGTCCCATATTTTCCTGCGCAACAATGCGGCACATTTCCTTACAGCAAAAAGCCTTTGAAGCATAAGTTACTCTGCCGTAGCCGTTGTAATTTTTCTCAATCGAGCTGACATAGGCTCTGCAATTTTCACGAACCTGTGCTTCATCGATAATATAAGCAGGCGTACCGAACTCGGCAGCAAGCTCAACCGTATCTAAGCCGCCGATTGTAAGGTGACCCTTTTCGTTAACTGATAAACAATCTGAAACAAACATATAAACATCCCTAACCTTAATTTATTCTGAACAGGCTTTTTCAATCTCAGCCTTAACCGCTTCAACACCGTCACCTTTAACGGAAGAACACGGAATTTTTATAATATCTGCATAATCCGCAAGCTCCGTTTCGAGTGCGGCAAGGCGTGCGTTAAACTCGGTTTTATTCAGCTTATCGCACTTTGTCAAGGCGATGATAAACGGATAACCCATTTCACGCAGGAAGGAGAGCATCGTCATATCATCCGCAGTCGGCTTATGGCGCATATCGATGAGCTGAACGACAAGGCGAATGTCACGCCCTGTTTTAAAATAGCCCTCCATAAGCTCCGCCCAACGGCGCTTTTCGCCAGGAGCGGCTTTGGCATAGCCATAACCGGGCAGGTCAACAAGGCGTATTTTATCAACCGAATAAAAATTCACGGTTATTGTTTTGCCGGGCACAGAGCTGACACGGGCAAGCGATTTGCGGTTGAAAATTTTGTTGAGCAAGGAGGATTTGCCGACATTTGATCTGCCTGCAAAAGCAACCTCCGCTTTGGTTGATTTCGGCAACTGCTTAAGCATACCGAAGGCGGCTTCAAACTGAGCATTGTTATAATTCATTTTTTCTTCACCTTACTGAGCGATTTCACGCACGGAAACGCTTTTTTCTTCAATCGGCGCTTTTGCTTTCTTGGCTTTTGCGCTCTGCTTCGGCTTTTTTGCCAAAGCAATATCCAACACCTGAGTAACATCGCTGACGGGCATAAATGTGATGTTTTCTTTCACGATTGGTTCAACATCATCAAGATCTGCCTTGTTGCGAGCAGGAATAATAACGGTTTTCATACCGTGAAGATATGCCGCCATTGTTTTCTCTTTAAGACCGCCAATCGGCAAAACTCTGCCACGCAAGGTCACTTCGCCCGTCATCGCAACATCAGCCCTTACAGGGGTATCGGTCAAAGCGGAAACAAGCGCCGTTGTTATTGTAATACCTGCCGAAGGACCGTCCTTGGGAACTGCTCCCTCAGGAAAATGCAGGTGTATATCCTTTGTTTTGTAAAAATCGGTTTCGATACCAAGCTCCTTTGCCTTGGAGCGAATGAAGCTGACCGCCGCATGGGCAGATTCCTTCATAACATCACCGAGCGAGCCTGTCAATTCGATTTTGCCGCTTCCGTCAAGCACAGCCGCCTCAACATCGAGCATTTCGCCGCCGACGGCAGTCCAAGCAAGACCGTGAGCCACGCCGACCTCATCACAGAGAGAATCGTCATCCTTGCGGAATTTCGGTGTGCCGATAAGCTGCTCCAAATCGGCAGGCTTAATGCTGAAGCTTTTTGCACAGTCTGCA